>NZ_JBEYER010000049.1:0-6740 GCF_040634005.1 Micromonospora sp. NPDC007271 | reverse complement strand
AGCCAGCCGGCCGCAGCCCGGCCCAGCGAACCCGCCGCGCCCCCACCAAGCCAGCCAGTGGCACCCCCGCCCAGCGAACCGGTCGCACCCCCGCCGAGCCAGCCAGTGGCACGCGAGCCCAGCGAACCGGCCGCGCCCCCACCAAGCCAGCCGGCCGCAGCCCGGCCCAGCGAACCCGCCGCGCCCCCACCAAGCCAGCCGGCCGCAGCCCGGCCCAGCGAACCGGCCGCACCCCCGCCGAGCCAGGCGGTCGCAGCCCGGCCCAGCGAGCCGACGACGCCCGCGCCGAGCCGGCCAGTGGCACTCCCGCCCAGCAGCCCCGGACCGGGGAGCGGCGACGCCACCGCCAGCACGACGGGCACCCCGGAGCAGGCCGGCGCACCGACCGAGGCGACCCGGGTCGAGCCGGCACCGCACCCCCGGCACCGCGCCCTACCCGACCCCGGGCGGGACGCCCGCTGGAACGCCTTCGCCAACGCCCGCCGTGCCGCACCGGTCGTCCCGGACGCCGGGCAGGCCGGCGGCCAGGACACCGACCCCGATGCGATGGGCCCTGCGGAGACAAGGGAGCCGGGCGGCGGGATGCTGAAGTTCCGGCGTGGTCTGTTCCGGCGCAATCGGGCCAAGGACGGCGGGCCGGTTGAGACCGGCCGGGGCGACCACGAGACGGAGCCGCTGGCGGAGCAGGACGAGGAGTACGTCGACTGGGTCGCGGGGCTCGCGTCGGATGCCGACGGGGAGAGGATCCGCACGCGGCGCACCGGCCGCCACCACCGCGACTGACCCGACGACCGGGCCGACCGTGTAGAGCCGGCCGGGCCCGCTCGTCTGGCCAGGCCAGGGGCAGGTAGACCTGGCCGGCGGTGGGTACGGGCCGGTGGCGAGCAGGTGGACGGTGCGCCGTCGAGCGGGCCCAGCCCGGCGATGATCAGAGTCTTCTCCCGGTGCCCCACCCACCGCAGCCGTACGGCACAACTCTCGAGATCTTGGAAGACTACGGCCCCTCCAGGGGCCGTTTCCTTCCAAGATCTACTGCCGGTTCGGCGGGCGGAGGCGTTGACCGGGGCCCTTCCTTGCCTGCTGTGCGGATGGCGGCGCCCGTATGCGTCTGCCCCGGCACCTTGGGGTGCCGGGGCAGTGCGTGGGGAGTGGTCAGAGGATGGCGTCGAGGGCGGCAAGGTCCTCGTCGGTGGGCTGCCAGGCGCCCGCCTCGGCGTTGGCGCGTACCTGCTCGGGCGTGGTGGCGCCGGCGATCACGGAGGTCACCGCCGGGCGCGCGGCGAGTCCGCCGATGGCCACCTGGAGCATGGAGATCCCGCGCTCCGCCGCGTACGCCTCGATCGCCTCGATGGTGTCCCAGTCCGCCGCGGCGAGCCGCTCGGCGTACCGGCCGCCGCCGGAGAGCCGGCTGCCGGCGGGCGGGGCCTCGCCCCGGTGGTACTTGCCGGTGAGCAGGCCGTTGGCCAGCGGGAAGAACGGCAGCATGCCCAGGCCGAACCGCTCGCAGGCCGGAATGACCTCCGTCTCGACGGACCGTTCCAGCAGGCTGTAGTGGTTCTGCGCCGAGATGAAGCGAGTGCGGCCCTGGGACGACGCGGTCCAGTCGGCGTCGGCGATCTGCCAGCCGGCGAAGTTCGAGTTGCCGAGGTAGCGGACCTTGCCGGCGCGGACCAGGTCGTCCAGCGCGGCGAGCGTCTCGTCGATCGGGGTGTCCGGGTCCGGTTCGTGCATCTGGTACAGGTCGATGTGGTCGGTGCCGAGCCGGCGCAGCGACGCCTCGACGGCGCGGGCGATGTAGCGGCGAGCCCCGCGGGCCCCGAAGTCCGGCCCGTTCAGGCCGTGCATGTCCATGCCGAACTTGGTGGCGACCACCACGTCGTCGCGGTGGCCCTTGAGCGCCTGCCCGAGCAGTTCCTCGGAGCTGCCCTGCGGCTCACCGTAGATGTCCGCGGTGTCGAAGAAGTTGATCCCGGCGTCGAGCGCGGCCTCGACCACCGTCCGGGTGCCGTCGAGGTCGAGCTTGCGGCCGAAGTTGTTGCAGCCGATGCCGACCACGGACACCACGAGCCCGGAGTCGCCCAACCGGCGGTACGTCATCTCAGTCACGAGATCCACCCTATGCCGCCGCGCTGACCAGCATCCGGGTGAGTCGTTCACGACGTCAGCTCGACAGCGCCGCCGAACCCCTCCCGCCACCGACCGCGGCACGCCCGCCACCACACGCTGGCCCGCGCCGGTCAGTCGAGCACGTCGGCGACCAGCCGCCGCGCGGCCGCCAGGGTCCGCGCCAGCTCCTCTGGGTTACGACCGACCTCAGCGAGCAGCCCGTGCGCCCGGGACAGGAAGTCGGGCGGCGCACCGGGCAGCCGGCCGGCCGAGGCGACCATGCCCTTCTCGTTGATCAGCCACCGCCCGGCCCGGCCGTGCAGCGCCTGGACCACGACTCCGACTACCCGGAACAGGCAGCCCGCCACGTACGCACTGTCCCCGGCGGCGGCACCTTTGGCCGCCCCGTCGAGCAGAAAACCCGCTTCCCAACCGCCGGCCACCAGGGCATCGCCCAGCGCGGACGGGTACGCCTGCGTCTCCGACCGCAGCGCGGTCAGCTCCCCCGTCGGGTCGCCGAGCACTCGGCCCAGCGCCACCTCCCCGGCGTACGCGTGCGAGTAGAAGCCGAGCGGGTGCCCAGCCTGTACGCCCACCGTGTAGCGGCCGGCTCGGCAGTCCGCCCAGACGGCGTGCACCCGGTCGAGGTCACGGTAGATCCAGTCCACCGCCACCCCGCCGACGCGCAGCCAGCCTCCGCCGTCGACCCACGGCCCCCAACCGCCTGGCACGGTGAGCTGCGCCTCGGCATCGGCCACGGAGGCGGCGACGGCCCGCAGCCCGGCCACGTCGAGCCGGCCCCGGTAGTAGAGCCCCAGGTCCCAGTCGGAGTCGGGCCGGTGCTCGCCCCGGGCTCGGCTGCCGCCCAACGCCACGGCGATCAGCCCGTCGACCGAGCAGAGCCGGTCGACCAGCTCGCCGTCGATCATGCGATGTCCCAGACCGGCTCGGGGGTCTCCACCACCTCGCCGTCGCCGCCGAACAGCACGAAGCGGTCGAACGAGCGGGTGAACCAGCGGTCGTGGGTCACCGCGACCACCGTCCCCTCGAACGCGGCCAGCCCCGCCTCCAGCGCCTCGGCGGAGGCCAGGTCGAGGTTGTCGGTGGGCTCGTCGAGCAGCAGCAGGGTCGCACCGGAAAGCTCCAGCAGCAGCACCAGGAAACGCGCCTGCTGCCCGCCGGAGAGGGTGCCGAAGCGCTGGTCGCCCTGCCCGGCCAGCTCGTACCGGGAGAGCGCGGCCATCGCCGCGTGCCGGTCCATCCCGGCCCGGTGCTCGTCGCCCCGCCACAGGACGTCGACCAGGGTCTTCTCCATCAGCTCGGGCCGGTCGTGGGTCTGCGAGAAGTGGCCGGGCCGGACCCGGGCGCCGAGGCGGACCACGCCGTCGTGCGCCACGGGCGCGAGCGCCGCGCCCTCGACCGGGATGTTCGCCGGGTCCGGGTCGGTGCCACCGCAGGCCAGCAACCGGAGGAAGTGCGACTTGCCGGTCCCGTTCGCGCCGAGCACGGCGACCCGGTCGCCGTACCAGAGTTCCAGGTCGAAGGGGTAGGTGAGGCCGTCGAGCTCCAGCTGCTCGGCGATCACCGCGCGCTTGCCGGTCCGCCCGCCGGTCAGCCGCATCCGGATGTCCTGGTCCTTCGGGGGTACGGGCGGCGGCCCGGCCTCCTCGAACTTGCGCAACCGGGTCTGCGCCGACTGGTAGCGGGAGGCCATGTCCGAGTTGTACGCCGCCTTCTGCTTGTACATCAGCATCAGCTCGCGCAGCTTCTGGTGCTCCTCGTCCCAGCGCTTGCGGAGCTCGTCGAGGCGGGCGTGCCGGGCCACCCGCGCCTCGTGCCAGCTCGCGAAGCCGCCCGGGTGCACCCAGGCGCTGCCGCCCTCGACGGCGACCACCCGGTCGGCGGTCTGCGCGAGGAGTTCGCGGTCGTGGGAGACGTAGAGCACCGATTTGCCGGACTCGCGCAGCCGGGCCTCCAGCCACCGCTTGCCCGGTACGTCGAGGAAGTTGTCCGGTTCGTCGAGGAGGAGCACCTCGTCCGGCCCCCGGAGCAGCAGCTCCAGGGCGAACCGCTTCTGCTGGCCGCCGGAGAGCGTCCGCACCGGACGGTCCCGGGCGGCGTCCCAGGGCAGGTCGAGGACGATGGTGGCGACGGTGTCGAAGAGCACCTCGGCGTCGTACCCGCCGACCTCGCCCCAGGCGGCGAGCGCGTCCGCGTACGCGAGCTGGGCCTTACCGGCGGCGCTGCTGTACTTGCCGCGGACCTCGGCCGCCCGCATGGCCGTCTCGGTCTCGGCGAGGCGGCGGCCGGCGTCGCGCAGTGCCGGCGGGGCGAGCGCGAGCGCCAGGTCGGCGAGCGTCGAGTCGTCCCCGATCATGCCGATGAACTGCCGCATCACGCCGAGGCCGCCGGAACGGGCGATCGCCCCGGTCTTGACCGGCAGGTCGCCGGCGACCATCCGGAGCAGAGTGGTCTTGCCGGCGCCGTTGGGCCCGACGAGGGCCACCTTGGCCCCCTCACCGACCCGGAACGACACCTCGGCGAAGAGCTCCCGGCCGTCCGGGAGGAAGTGCCCGACCCCTGCCACGTCCACGTATCCCACGCGGGCATCCTGCCCGAGGGACGGGGCGGGGCGACACTCGATTACCGGGTGACCCGCAGCACCCGGTACCCCTTCTGGCTGGCGTGCCGCTCGACCTGCCAGCCCTGCTCGACCAGCCAGCGGTGCAACGAGTCCCCACCGAGGTGTTTGGCGACGACCAGCCAGGCCACCCCGTCCGGGGCGAGCCGGGGCAGCCAGCGCAGCAACAACTCGTGCAGCTCGTCCTTGCCGATCCGGATCGGCGGGTTGGACCAGATCTGAGCGAACCGGACCTCGGCGGGTACCTCGTCCGGCGCGACCGCCCGGACCCGGTCGGCGGCCCCCAGGCGGGCGGCGTTCGCGGCGGTCAGGTCGCGGGCCCGCTCGTTGACGTCGACCGCCCAGACGGTGGCGGACGGCGCGCTGGTGGCCAGTACGCAGGTGATCGGCCCGAAGCCGCAGCCGACGTCGAGCAGCGGGCCGGTGGTGTCGGCCGCCGGCAGCTCGGCCTTGCGCAGCAGGACCGCGGTGCCCGGGTCGAGGCGGGCGGCGGAGAAGACGCCGGCGGCCGAGGCGAGCGTGTAGTCCCGCCCCGCGACGGAGAACTCGACCTCGCGCGGCTGGGCGGCGGTCGTGGGCTCAGCGGTGAAGTAGTGGTCGCCGGTCACGTCGGGCATTGTCGCACCGGCCCGGGGCGCGGTCGGCGACGGTGTGACGGGACCCGACGACGCCACTCCGCTGGAATTTCCCGATATTACCCTCTAAAGGGATAATCGGCCCTACTCTAACCCACATGGTGTATCGGTACGAGTCCGATGAGGACGCCTTCCTGGAGTACCCGAGGCCCGGGTCGAACCCGTCCGTGCCCGGCCCAGCGGCGCCTCCGCCCGCGGGCCCCTCGCCGTCCCGCTTCCCCACCCCGTCGCTGCCGCCGCCGGTCCGGCCCACCCGGCCGGCCGTCGACGTCACCCCGGCCCCGCCCCGACCGGCACCCGCCCCGGCCCGCACCGGCGCATCGCAGCCGCCCGCGGTCTCGCCGCCCGCCCCGACGCCCACCGCGCCACCCCCGCTGTCCGCCGCACCGCCCGCGTTCGACGCCGCGCCGCCCCCGATGCCCACCGCGCCGCCCCCGGTGTCGGCACCTCCGGCGCCCGCCGCGTCGGCACCGTCGAGTTCGGCCCTCCGGGCGACCGACCCGCTGGACCTGTCCCGGTCCCACCCCGGCGCGCCCATGCGTGGCGGCGGCCGGGCCTGGCAGGTGCTGATCGGCAGCGCCGCCGTGCTGGTGCTGCTCGCCCTCTGCGGGTTGGCCGTGGCCACCCTGCTCCAGAACCAGACCGGCACCCCGCCGGCCGCACAGCCGAGCGACCAGCCCGTGGTGGAGCAGTCCGCCGCGGCCGACGGGCGGGACCTCGACTCCCGGGACACCGACCAACTGGCGCTCACCGTCAAGGAGGTCTTCCCGGGCAGGTCGCTGGTGGTCAGCGACGGCCGGCCGGCCTACCAGGTACTCAAGACGCAATCCAGCGGGAGCTGCGCGGTCGCGGCGACCGGCGAGGTCGCCGACCTGCTGACCCGGCTCGGCTGCAGCCAGGTGGTCCGGGCCACCCTGCGCTCCCCCGACGGCGATCACCTGCTCACCGCCGGGCTGCTCAACCTCACCGACGCGGCCAGCGCCCAGCGGGCCCGGGACCGGATCCGGCAGATGCTGGACGAGCGGCAGGGCCGGTTCCAGGGCATGACGGCCGGCGACGACACCGAGGCCGTCGCCAACGCCGCCGCCCGGGTCGGCTGGCAGGTACGCGGCCACTACATCGCCTACTGCCTGGTCACCCGCGCCGACGGGGAACGGATCAGCTCCACCGACGCCAAGACGCGCGAGATCCTGCACGACCTGATCGAGGTCTACCTGAACCGCGGCGTACTGGAGCGCCGGGCGAACGGCGGAGTGGCCAGCCAGCCCACCGCGGGCCCGACCGACGACACCGCCAGCCAGGCCGGGCCACGAAGTACGCGCCGCCGTCGGCCCACCAGGCGCCCTCCAGCTTGCGGC
>NZ_JBEYER010000048.1:0-56786 GCF_040634005.1 Micromonospora sp. NPDC007271 | reverse complement strand
ATGCCTTGGCACCAGGAGCCGATGAAGGACGTGGGAGGCCGCGATAGGCCTGGGGGAGCTGTCAACCGAGCTGTGATCCCAGGGTGTCCGAATGGGGGAACCTGGCTGGAGTCATGTCCAGTCACCCACACCTGAACACATAGGGTGTGTGGGGGGAACGCGGGGAAGTGAAACATCTCAGTACCCGTAGGAAGAGAAAACAAATAGTGATTCCGTGAGTAGTGGCGAGCGAAAGCGGATTGAGGCTAAACCGGCTGCGTGTGATACCTGTCAGGGGTTGCGTGGTCGGGGTTGTGGGACCCTGCTGAGTGTGCTGACACGCGCTCGAGGAGTTACAAAGCCAGTTGCTAGCCGAACAGTCTGGAATGGCTGACCGTAGGCGGTGATAGTCCGGTAGGTGAAAGTGGCTGGTCTTCTGTGGGTGTTCCCGAGTAGCGGCGGACTCCTGTAATCTGCCGTGAATCTGCCAGGACCACCTGGTAAGCCTGAATACTTCCTGGTGACCGATAGCGGACGAGTACCGTGAGGGAATGGTGAAAAGTACCCCGGGAGGGGAGTGAAATAGTACCTGAAACCGTTCGCCTACAATCCGTCGGAGCCTTGCGGGGTGACGGCGTGCCTTTTGAAGAATGAGCCTGCGAGTTAGTGGCATGTGGCGAGGTTAACCCGTGTGGGGGAGCCGTAGCGAAAGCGAGTCTGAATAGGGCGTTTGAGTCGCATGCTCTAGACCCGAAGCGGAGTGATCTAGCCATGGGCAGGCTGAAGCGCGGGTAAGACCGCGTGGAGGGCCGAACCCACCAACGTTGAAAAGTTGGGGGATGACCTGTGGTTAGGGGTGAAAGGCCAATCAAACTCCGTGATAGCTGGTTCTCCCCGAAATGCATTTAGGTGCAGCGTCGCGTGTTTCTTGCCGGAGGTAGAGCACTGGATGGTCTAGGGGGCCTACAAGCTTACCGAAATCAGCCAAACTCCGAATGCCGGTAAGTGAGAGCGCGGCAGTGAGACTGCGGGGGATAAGCTTCGTAGTCGAGAGGGAAACAGCCCAGATCACCAGCTAAGGCCCCTAAGCGTGTGCTAAGTGGAAAAGGATGTGGGGTCGCATAGACAACCAGGAGGTTGGCTTAGAAGCAGCCACCCTTTAAAGAGTGCGTAATAGCTCACTGGTCAAGTGGTTCCGCGCCGACAATGTAGCGGGGCTCAAGCACACCGCCGAAGCTGTGGCACTCACACAATAACTTTGCGGAGACTTGATTTTCCGTGCAGGTGTGTGGGTGGGTAGGGGAGCGTCGTGCCGGGGGTGAAGCAGCGGGGTGACCTAGCTGTGGACGCGGCACGAGTGAGAATGCAGGCATGAGTAGCGAAAGAAGGGTGAGAAACCCTTCCGCCGGATGACCAAGGGTTCCAGGGCCAGGCTATTCCGCCCTGGGTGAGTCGGGACCTAAGGCGAGGCCGAGAGGCGTAGTCGATGGACAACGGGTTGATATTCCCGTACCCGCGAAGGAGCGACCCTGACGAACCTCGTTGTGCTAACCACCCAAACCATCCAAGACCTTCGGGTTGAGGGTGGGGAGCGTGGGAACCTGGCGGGTAGTAGTCAAGCGATGGGGTGACGCAGGAAGGTAGCTGAGCCCGGCCGGTGGTTGTGCCGGGGTAAGCGTGTAGGCCGTGCTGTAGGCAAATCCGCAGCACATGTAGGCTGAGACGTGATGCCGAGCCGATTCAGGTGAAGTCAGTGATCCTATGCTGCCGAGAAAAGCCTCTAGCGAGTTCCGAGCGGCCCGTACCCCAAACCGACACAGGTGGTCAGGTAGAGAATACCGAGGCGATCGGGCGAACTGTGGTTAAGGAACTCGGCAAATTGCCCCCGTAACTTAGGGAGAAGGGGGGCCGGAGACGTGAAGCCCCGCGCGGGTGGAGCGTTGTATGGCCGCAGAGAGCAGGGGGAAGCGACTGTTTACTAAAAACACAGGTCCATGCGAAGAAGTAATTCGATGTATATGGACTGACGCCTGCCCGGTGCTGGAACGTTAAGGGGACCTGTTAGCTCTTCGGGGCGAAGCGGAGAACTTAAGCGCCAGTAAACGGCGGTGGTAACTATAACCATCCTAAGGTAGCGAAATTCCTTGTCGGGTAAGTTCCGACCTGCACGAATGGCGTAACGACTTCCCCACTGTCTCAACCACAGGCCCGGCGAAATTGCATTACGAGTAAAGATGCTCGTTACGCGCGGCAGGACGGAAAGACCCCGGGACCTTTACTATAGCTTGACATTGGTATCCGAATTAGCTTGTGTAGGATAGGTGGGAGCCGGTGAAACTCGCACGCCAGTGCGGGTGGAGGCAATCTTGAAATACCACTCTGGTTGGTTTGGGTATCTAACTTCGGACCGTTATCCGGTTCAGGGACAGTGTCTGGTGGGTAGTTTAACTGGGGCGGTTGCCTCCTAAAGGGTAACGGAGGCGCCCAAAGGTTCCCTCAGCCTGGTTGGCAATCAGGTGTTGAGTGCAAGTGCACAAGGGAGCTTGACTGTGAGACTGACGGGTCGAGCAGGGACGAAAGTCGGGACTAGTGATCCGGCACTGGCATGTGGAAGCGGTGTCGCTCAACGGATAAAAGGTACCCCGGGGATAACAGGCTGATCTTCCCCAAGAGTCCATATCGACGGGATGGTTTGGCACCTCGATGTCGGCTCGTCGCATCCTGGGGCTGTAGCAGGTCCCAAGGGTTGGGCTGTTCGCCCATTAAAGCGGTACGCGAGCTGGGTTTAGAACGTCGTGAGACAGTTCGGTCCCTATCCGCCGTGCGCGTAGGATACTTGAGAAGGGCTGTCCCTAGTACGAGAGGACCGGGACGGACGAACCTCTGGTGTGCCAGTTGTCCCGCCAGGGGCACGGCTGGTTAGCTACGTTCGGAAGGGATAACCGCTGAAAGCATCTAAGCGGGAAGCTCGCTTCAAGATGAGGTATCCCACCACTCTTCGGGGTGGGTAAGGCCCCCAGCTAGACGACTGGGTTGATAGGCCGGAAATGTAAGCCCGGTAACGGGTTCAGTTGACCGGTACTAATAGGCCGAGGACTTGACTACTAAGCTGCTACGCGTCCACTGTGCAACTCCCGACAAACGAACAACACACACTGTGGTGTGGTGTTGTTTGACATGTCGATAGAGTTACGGCGGTCATGGCGGAGGGGAAACGCCCGGTAACATTCCGAACCCGGAAGCTAAGCCCTCCAGCGCCGATGGTACTGCACTCGGGAGGGTGTGGGAGAGTAGGACACCGCCGGACAATCTTCCAGTCAGGGTCACCCTTCGGGGTGACCCTGACTGCGTTTATACGAGCAATCTTCCGCGGGTGCCGCCGAGTGGCGGCGCCCCGTGGAGTGGCTCAGCGGCTCTGTATGGCCTCGCGCAGCTGGCGGAACAACGCGGCGGCGTCGTCGACCGAGCGACCCGGGAACATCGCCATCACCACGCTCCCGTGGTCGGCCCAGCCGCAGACCGCGAAGTCGCCACCGTCGCCGCTGGTCGTACCGCATTTCATGACGCCACCCAGGCGGCCGGCGCTCACGTCGCGCAGGCCGGTCACCTTCCCGGTCTCGTCGGCCATCAGCCCGAAGAGAGTGTCCAAATCCCGTTCCGGTCGCCACAGCAGGGTGGTGCCGCCGAAGACGAGGACCGCCCGCTTCGCGTCCGCCGAGTCGCTGTAGACGGTGCCGAAGCTCCGGTCCAGCTCGATGTCGGCCGCGAAGCCGTCGCGGAGATAGTCCGCGGTGGTGCGAGCCCGGTCGCTGTTGTCCCGGGTGAGCCCGGCGACCTTCGCCGGCGGGTCCAGCCGGGTGTCCTTCTGCTCCAGCACCCGCCAGGAGACCACCCCGAGCGACCCCAGGCCGGCCAGCCCCACCACCAGACCTGCGGCCAGCGCGATCCGTCGCCGGCGTGTGGGCCGGGGCCGCTCGGGTTGAAGAGCAGGGTCGCGGCGGCTCAGCTGGATCGGCTCGTCGGTCAGGTCGACCGGCTCGGGAGCGTCGCCGGCCGGACGCTCGGTGAGGTGCGCGTCGGACATGTCCGCCACCGTACGCGAACTTGGCGGTGGCGCATGTCGAGTCTCCGGAAGCGCTCCGTAGACTTTCTCGGGTGACCGAGAGACTGGATGCCCGACGCCCCGACGCCCCGACCCTTGCCGGCCAGTACCAGCCCGGCGAGGTAGAGCAGCGACGGTACGAGCAGTGGGTAGCCGCCGGCCACTTCCGGGCGTCGGCGGAGAGCGACAAGCCGCCGTTCACGATCGTCATCCCGCCGCCGAACGTCACCGGCTCGCTGCACATGGGGCACGCCTTCGAGCACACCCTGATGGACGCGCTGAACCGGCGTAAGCGGATGCAGGGCTACGAGGCGCTCTGGCTTCCCGGCATGGACCACGCCGGCATCGCCACCCAGAACCTGGTCGAGCGGCAACTCGCCGGTGAGGGGCTGTCCCGCCACGACCTGGGCCGAGAGAAGTTCGTCGAGCGGGTCTGGCAGTGGAAGGCCGAGTCCGGTGGCGCGATCCTGGGCCAGATGCGGCACCTCGGCGACGCCGTCGACTGGGACCGCGAGCGCTTCACCATGGACGAGGGCCTGTCCCGGGCCGTGCAGACCATGTTCAAGAAGCTCTTCGACGACGGGCTGATCTACCGGGCGAACCGGATCATCAACTGGTGCCCGCGCTGCCTCACCGCGCTCTCCGACATCGAGGTGGAGCACACCGACGACGAGGGTGAGCTGGTCTCGATCCGCTACAGCGACGACGTCGTGGTGGCCACCACGCGGGCCGAGACGATGCTCGGCGACACCGCGGTCGCGGTGCACCCGGACGACGAGCGGTACCGGCACCTGATCGGCACCGAGGTGGCCGTGCCGCTCACCAACCGGCGCATCCCGATCGTCGCCGACGAGCACGTCGACCCGAGCTTCGGCACCGGCATGGTCAAGGTGACCCCGGCGCACGACCCGAACGACTTCGAGATCGGGCAGCGGCACGACCTGCCGTCGCTGACGATCATGGACGAGCGGGGCGTCATCACCGCGCCCGGCCCGTTCGAGGGTCTGGACCGGTACGAAGCCCGCCCGGCCATCGTCGCCGCACTGCGCGAGCAGGGCCTGATCGTCGCCGAGAAGCGGCCGTACGTGCACGCGGTGGGGCACTGCTCGCGGTGCAAGACCACGGTCGAGCCGCGGCTGTCGCTGCAGTGGTTCGTCAACACCGCCCCGCTGGCCAAGGCCGCCGGTGACGCGGTCCGTGACGGCCGGGTGAAGATCGAGCCGGCCGAGCTGGCCAAGCGTTACTTCGCCTGGGTCGACAACATGCACGACTGGTGCATCTCCCGGCAGCTCTGGTGGGGCCACCGGATTCCCGTCTGGTACGGCCCGAACGGCGAGATCGTCTGCGTCGGCCCCGACGAGGAGCCGCCGACCGGCGAGGGTTGGCGCCAGGACGAGGACGTCCTCGACACCTGGTTCTCCAGCGGCCTGTGGCCGTTCTCCACGCTCGGCTGGCCGGAGCAGACCCCCGACCTGGCGAAGTTCTACCCGACCAGCGTGCTGGTCTGCGGCTACGACATCCTCTTCTTCTGGGTTGCCCGGATGATGATGTTCGGCCTGTACGCGATGGACGGCCGGCAGCCGTTCGACGTGGTGGCCCTGCACGGCCTGGTCCGTGACCAGCACGGCAAGAAGATGTCCAAGTCGTTCGGGAACGTGATCGACCCGCTGGACTGGATCTCCCGGTTCGGTGCCGACGCCACCCGGTTCACCCTGGCCCGGGGCGCCAACCCGGGCCAGGACGTGCCGGTCAGTGAGGAGTGGTGCCAGGGCTCCCGCAACTTCTGCAACAAGCTCTGGAACGCCACCCGGTTCGCGCTGCTGAACGGCGCGCACACGGAGGGTCCGCTGCCCGCTGCCGACCAGCTCTCCACGGTCGACCGGTGGATCCTGTCCCGGCTGGCGCACGTCACCGCCGAGGTGGACGAGCAGTTCGAGGCGTACGAGTTCGCCAAGGTCTGCGACCTGCTGTACCACTTCGCGTGGGACGACGTCTGCGACTGGTACGTGGAGCTGAGCAAGCCGGTGCTCGCCGAGGGCGGGGCGGCGGCGGAGGCGACCCGCCGGGTGCTCGGGCACGTGCTCGACCAGCTGCTGCGGCTGCTGCACCCGGTGATCCCGTTCGTGACCGACGAGCTGTGGACCGCGCTGACCGGCGGGGAGAGCGTGATGATCGCGGCCTGGCCGGTGGCCGACCGTACCGGAATCGACGACGCCGCGGAGGGCGAGGTCGGCACCCTCCAGCGGGTGGTGACCGAGATCCGGCGGTTCCGGTCGGACCAGGGACTGCGGCCGACGCAGCGGGTGGCGGCGCGGCTCGACGGCCTCGGGCCGGCGGGGATCGGGGCGCACGAGCCGCTGATCCGGTCGCTGGCCCGCCTCGACGCACCCGGGGACGACTTCCAGGCCAGCGCCACCCTCGCCATGCCCGGTGAGGTGAGCGTCGCGCTGGACACCCGGGGTTCGATCGACGTGGCCGCCGAGCGGGCCCGGCTCACCAAGGACCGGACGGCCGCCGAGAAGGAGGCCGCGCAGGCGCGGGCGAAGCTGGACAATCCGGCGTTCATCGGCAAGGCACCGGAGCACGTGGTCGCCAAGATCCGTGAGCGGCTCGCGGTGGCCGAGGCGGACCTGGTCCGGATCGACGCCGCGCTGGAGGCGCTGCCCTCGTGACCGACCGCACCGAATTCGCCGCGGTGGAGGCCGCGCTCGCCGAGCGCGGCTTCACCCGCATGCACTTCGAGCTGGAGAAGATCGAGTCCCTGCTCGACCTGCTCGGCAGCCCGCAGCGGGCGTATCCGTCGATCCACCTGACCGGCACGAACGGCAAGACCTCGACGGCCCGGATGATCGACTCGCTGCTGCGGGCCTTCGGGCTGCACACCGGCCGCTACACCAGCCCCCACCTGGAGACCGTCCGGGAACGGATCAGCCTGGACGGGGAACCGGTCAGCGAGGAGCGCTTCGTCGCCACGTACCGCGAGGTGGCGCCGCTGGCCGAGTTGGTCGACCAGCGGTCCGCCGAGCCGCTGACGTACTTCGACATGACCACCGCGCTGGCGTTCGCCACGTTCGCCGACGCCCCGGTCGACGTCGCGGTGGTCGAGGTGGGGCTCGGCGGCGCCGAGGACGCGACCAACGTGATCCAGGCCGGGGTGGCGGTGCTGACCCCGATCGGGCTGGACCACACCGAGTGGCTCGGCGACACCATCGAGGACATCGCGCTGCACAAGGCGGGCATCATCCACAAGGGTGCCACGGTGATCGCGGCGGCGCAGGAGGAGGAGGCCGCCCGGCCGATCCTGGAACGCTGCGCCGAGGTCGGCGCGACCATCGCCCGGGAGGGTTCCGAGTTCGGCGTGCTGCGCCGGGCGGTCGCCGTCGGCGGCCAGGTGCTCACCATCCAGGGCCTCGGCGGGGTGTACGAGGAGATCTTCATTCCGCTGCACGGCGCCCACCAGGCGCAGAACGCGGCCGTGGCGCTCGCCGCGGTCGAGGCGTTCCTCGGTGCTGGAGCCAAGCGGCAGCTCGACGTCGAGGCCGTCCGGGAGGGCTTCGCCTCGGCCACCTCGCCCGGGCGGCTGGAGAAGGTACGGACGGCCCCGACGATCCTGCTCGACGGCGCGCACAACCCGCACGGGATGACCGCCACGGTGACCGCGCTCCAGGAGGAGTTCGCGTTCAGCAAGTTGGTGGGGGTGCTGGCGGTGCTCGGTGACAAGGACGTGGCCAGCCTGCTGGAGCTGCTGGAGCCGGTACTCGACTCGATCGTGGTCACCCGGAACAGCTCCCCGCGGGCGATGCCGGCAGACGAGCTGGCCGCACTGGCCCGGGAGGTCTTCGGGCCGGAGCGGGTCCAGGTTGCCGAGGAGATGCCGGATGCCATCGAGGCGGCCGTCGCCGAGGCCGAGTCCGACGTGCCGGGAGAGCTGGCCGGGGTCGGCGTGCTGATAACGGGATCGGTGGTGACCGTGGCCGACGCCCGACGGCTGCTGAAGCGATGAGCGGCCCGGTCGACGAGCGGCGGGCCGGCGAGCCGGTCGGTCCCGGAGGGCGGCGATCGGGGCTGCGGAACCCGGAGAAGGCCGTTCGCGGCCTCGGTGCGGGGACGCTGGCGCTGGAGGCGCTGGTGCTGCTGCTGGCCATCCAGCCGATCCGGGTCGTCGGCGGGCACCTCAGCACCGCCGCCATCGGGGCGATCGTGGCCCTGGCGGTGGTCTGCGTCGTGCTGGCCGGGCAGATGAAACGCTCGTGGGCCTGGCACGCCGGGACGGCGGTGCAGGGCCTGCTGATGCTCTCCGGGCTGCTGCACTGGTCACTGCTCGTGCTGGGGATCATCTTCGCCCTGGTGTGGGCGTACGCCCTGCACGTGCGGCGGGTCATCCTCGGCTGAGCGGTCGCCGTCGGCGGCGCGCCGGTCAGGATGGAAGGGGCCCCTCGTCAGCGCCCAGGCGTCAACAAGGGGCCCTTCCTTGCACCTCAGGCGTCGGCGAGGGTGCGCCACTGGGTGAGGGCGACGCCGTGGCCGTCCGGATCCTTGAACGCGGCGGCCCACACCTCCAGTTTGGTGCCCCGGTTGACCACGCGCGGCGCGTACGTGAAGCGCACGCCGGAGCCGCGCAGCCGTTCGTACGCCGCCTGGATGTCGTCGACCTCGAGGTTGACGTGGACCAGCCGGCGGCTGATCGGGGCGGCCCCGGTCACCTGGCGCAGCACCAGCCGGGTCGCCCCGGAGGTGAGGACGGCGTTGCCGGTGCCCCGGTCGAACTCGGTGAAGCCGAGCTCCCGGTAGAAGTCGAGGGACCGGTCCAGGTCGGTGACGAGCAGGGTGATTCCGACCCCGCTGATCGGGCTGGACACCTCGGCGGGCTCATCCCCGGCCGGTCCGAAGATCGCCTCGTCCAGCTCCTCCGGGGTCGGCGGTGCCTCGTCGGCCGGCTCGTCCAGCGGGACGTCGATCGGGTCGACCCGGTCGAACCGCTCTTCGGCCGGGGTGCGCTGGGCCGGGGTGGCCCGGCGGGGCAGCGGGCCGACGGCTGCCGGCTCGACGAGCTGGCCCTCCAGCACCACCGGGCCGCCGGGACGTTGGTGGACCACCACCGGCTCGCGGTCGTCGGGCAGCCCGGCGTCGTCGTCGAGGAGCGGGTCCGGCGCGGGCGGGAAGTCGTCGCGGAAGTCGTCCTCCGGGGCACGGTCCGCCCACGGCGGTGCCTCCTGCGCGATGAGCACCTCCTCGACCGGTTCCCTGTCGGTGTACTCCGGCGGCAGGTCGGCGACCGTGGCGCCGGTCTCCCCGTGGGTGGGCACCTCGTCCCAGAGGACCCGGACGTGCCGCTGGTCGTCGAGGGCGACCCGGACGGGCAGCGCCTGGCCGAGCGACGGCCACTTGGCGACCGGGACCCGCGGCTCGATGATCTTCTTGGACCGGGGTGGCAGCCCGGGTGCGTCGATCACGAGCTGGAGTTCGCAGCGGCCGAAGGCGTACTGGGTGGGCGGCTCGGAGGCGCTGTGCACGTGGCCCAGGCCGACCACCCAGGTACGCCCGCCGCCGCGTACGGTGGCCAGGGCGATCGCCAGCACCAGCAGCGCGACGCCGAGCGCCACGATCGCCCAGCTCGTCATGCCCAGCCCGAACAGCACGATGAAGGTCGCCACGGTGCCCAGCACCGCGCCGATCAGCTTGCGTACCGGCGCGATGGGTCGGTTCCCGCCGTTCGCCACAGTGGACCTCCCAGGGGTCTAGGGCCAGGCTAGGCCGGACCGGCGAGCGAGGGAAGGAACAGCCGCCGCGTCGGCGCCGGGACCGGGTCGATACGCTGACCGTACCCAGCCCGACCCGCTTCCGCGTACAGGAGGAACCCAGCGTGTCCAGCAGCAGCCCGGATGAGCGCACGCTCGTACTGATCAAGCCCGACGCGGTGCGCCGCGGCCTGGTGGGCGAGATCCTCGGCCGTTTCGAGCGCAAGGGCCTGCGGATCGAGGCGCTGGTGTCCCGGACCATGGACGGCGACTTCGCCGACCAGCACTACGCCGAGCACGTGGACAAGGCGTTCTACCCGCCGCTGAAGGCATTCATGACCGGCGGCCCGCTGGTGGCCCTGGTGCTCTCCGGCGACCAGGTGATCGAGGTGGTGCGCGGGATGATCGGCAGCACGGACGGCCGCAAGGCCGCCGCCGGCACCATCCGCGGCGACTTCTCCCTCTCCAACCGGGAGAACCTGGTGCACGCCTCCGACTCGGTCGACAGCGCCAAGCGGGAGATCGCCCTCTGGTTCCCCGAGCTGGGCTGACGTCCTCGCCGACGGCCCCCGTCCCGGCACCGGGACCGGGGCCGTCGCGCGTGTTCAGCCGGGCACGCGGGCCAGCTTGTCGGGGTTACCGACCAGGTAGACGCCGGTGATCCGGCCGTCGGCGGCGGCCACCGCGAGGGTGTAGCGGGCCCCGGTCGGCCAGCGCAGCAGCAGCGCCGGCGCCCCGTTCAGCTCGACCGGCACGGCCGTGACACCGGGACGGCGCCGGCCGTAGACGCCGGCGAAGAAGCGGGCGATCCGCTCCGTACCGCGGACCGGGTTGCGGGCCGCGCGTACCCGGCCGCCGCCGTCGGACCAGGCGGTGGCGTCGGCCGCGACCAGGTCGGTCAGCCGGGCCAGGTCGCCGTCGCGGGCCGCGGCCAGGAAGGCGTCGAGCAGCCGCCGCTGCTCGGCCGGGCCCGCGGTGAAGCGCCGCCGGTCGGCGGCGAGCCGGGCCGCCGCGCGGTGGTGCAGCTGCCGGCAGTCCGCCGCCGACCGGTCCAGCAGGTCGCCGATCTCGGCGTACGGCAGGGCGAACGCCGTGTGCAGTACGTACACCGCGCGCTCGGGTGGGGTGAGCCGTTCCAGCAGGTGCAGCAGCGCGGTGGAGAGCGTCTCCCGCAGTTCGACGGTGTCCAGCGGCCCGAACGGTGTGTCCGCCGCGGTGGGCACCGGCTCGGGCAGCCACGGCCCGACGTACGTCTCCCGGGCGGCCTGCCGGGCACGCAGCCGGTCCATCGCCAGCCGGGTCACCACCCGGGCGAGGTACCGGCGTGGCTCGGCGATCGACTCCCGGTCGACGTCCACCCACCGCAGGTACGCCTCCTGCAGCACGTCCTCGGCGTCGTGCAGGCTGCCGAGCAGCCGGTAGGCCAGCCCGAGCAGCATCGGCCGGTGCGCGGTGAGCGCACCGGCCGCCTGCGCCGCTCCGGTGGTGGTCACACCTCGAGCGGCGGCTCGTTCCGGGTGCTCACCGAGATCCGGTTCCACACGTTGATTGTGGCGATCGCGACGAGCAGGTCGGCCAGTTCCTTCTCCGACCAGACCTTCGCGGCGGCGTCCCACACGTCGTCTGGCACGCCGTGCTCGCCGAGCCGGGTGACCGCGTCGGTCAGCGCCAGGGCGGTCCGCTCCCGCTCGTCGAAGAACGGCGCGTCCCGCCAGGCGGCGACGGCGAAGAGCCGCCGGCTGGACTCGCCGGCCGCGAGCGCGTCCCGGCTGTGCATGTCGACGCAGAACGCGCAGCCGTTGAGCATCGACGCCCGCAGCTTCACCAGCTCCAGCACGGTGTGGTCCAGGTTCTGCCGGACGTACTTCTCCAGCCCGAGCACCGCCTGGTACGCCTCCGGCGCCACCGCCGCCATGTTGATCCGACTCATCTCGGCCTCCCTCGTGTCGTCGGTACGCGGACACGACGGATCGGCCTGCCCCGGGCGTGACAGGTACGGGCTGTGACGGTGGTCATGCCCACGACGACGGTGGTCATGCCCACGACGTCAACGAGTGGTCAGCCGGGGTTCCCACGCCGGCCATCCGCGTGCGCCGGTCCGCCTCACCTCGGGCCGGTAGACCACCAGGAACCGATTCCCGACGGAGGGGACAGATGACTTCTCTCGATCGACGTACCGTGTTGCGCGCCGGACTGCTGACCGGGGCCGGACTGGCCGGCGGCGGCCTGTTCGGCGGAGGCCCGGCCGTGGCGGCCCCGGCCTGGCAGCCGTCCGGCCGCCCGGTGCTCACCCACGGCGTGCAGAGCGGCGATGTGACCGCCGAATCGGCCCTGGTCTGGACCCGCGCGGACCGACCGGGCCGGATGTTCGTGGAGGTGAGCCGCCGCCCGGACCTGCGTGGCGCCCGGCTGGTGCGCGGCCCGCTGGTGGACCCGTCGACAGACGGCACCGGCCGGGTGCGGCTGCGCGGCCTGCCATCGGGTGAGCGGCTGTACTACCGGGTGAGCGTGGCGAGCCTGGACCGGCCCGGACTGCGCAGCGAGCCGCTGGTCGGCTCGTTCGCCACCGCCCCCGGCCCGCGGGACCGGCGGGACGTGCGGTTCGTCTGGACGGGGGACATCGCCGGCCAGGGTTGGGGGATCAGCCCCGACTTCGACGGCATGGCGATCTTCCGGTCCATGCGGGCGGTCCGCCCCGACTTCTTCCTGTGCAGCGGCGACACGGTCTATGCCGACGGCCCGCTCAGCGAGAGCGTGACGCTTCCGGACGGCCGGGTCTGGCGCAACCTGGTCACCCCGGAGAAGAGCAAGGTGGCCGAGACGCTGGCCGAGTACCGCGGGCAGTTCGCGTACAACCTGCTCGACGAGCACCTGCGCGCGTTCGCCGCCGAGGTGCCACAGCTGAACCAGTGGGACGACCACGAGGTGGTGAACAACTGGTACCCGGGGGAGATCCTCACCGACGACCGGTACACCGAGAAGCGCGTGGACGTGCTCGCCGCCCGGGCCCGGCAGGCGTTCCAGGAGTGGCTGCCGGTCGCCGGGGACGGCCCGCTGTACCGCCGGCTGTCGTACGGTCCGCTGCTGGACGTCTTCGTCCTGGACATGCGGACGTACAAGGACCCGAACGACGGCAACACGTACGCCGACCCGGAGCGCGGCCTGCTCGGCCGGGAGCAGCGGGAGTGGCTGATCCGGGAGCTGACCCGGTCGCGGGCGACCTGGAAGGTGATCGCCAACGACCTGCCGCTCGGCCTGGTGGTGCCGGACGGCCCGGGCGCGCAGGAGGGCGTGGCGCAGGGCGACCCGGGTGCCCCGGCGGGGCGTGAGCTGGAGTTCGCCGAGGTGCTGGGCGGCGCCCACCGGGCCGGCGTCACCGGCATCGTGTTCCTCACCGCCGACGTGCACTACACCGCGGCCCACCACTACGACCCGGCGCGGGCGGCGTTCCGGGACTTCACCCCGTTCTGGGAGTTCGTCTCCGGCCCGGCGCACGCCGGCGCGTTCGGCCCGAACGCCCTGGACGGCACCTTCGGCCCGCGGGCCGCGTTCGTCCACGCCCCACCGCGGGCGAACACCTCCCCGGCGGAGGGCTTCCAGCACTTCGGCGAGGTCGCCATCGACGGCGAGTCGGGCGCCCTCACGGTCCACCTCCGCGACCGCGACGGCACCTCCCTCTGGACCACCACCCTCTCCGCCCCCACCCCCCGCCCTGCGCGCCTCCGCCCGCGTTGATCATGAGGTTGACGGCGATGTGGATCTCCAAAGGTGCCGCCAACCTCATGATCAACCGGGGAAGGGTGGGGTGGGGTGGGGGGCCGGGGAGATAGTCGGAGGCGGAGCGGTGGCGGGGTCGAGTACGCTTGACGGCACACAGGCGACGACCCGGCCATCACCGGCGAGCCTCCGGAAGAACAGCCGGGTGACCGGCCCAGTAGAACCGGACGGGACCGGCCCGTCACAGCCGGCCAACGAGCGGGCGGTCGCACCTTGACCGCCAAGCGGGGTGGTACCGCGGGCCTGGCCCGGGGCGCCGGTGACGGCGTACCGGAACGGGCTCGTCCTCGCAGACCCACACGAGTGAGCTGCTGCTGAGGAGAGCGACCCCCGATGGCCTATCCGTTGCACGACCCGACCGCCGCCGGCGTCCCGGCGAGCCCGGACCTGCCCGCGGTGGAGCGCCGGGTCCTGGAGCACTGGACGGCCGACAAGACCTTCGAGGCCTCCGTCGAGGCTCGCGAGGCCGGCCGGAACGGGGGGAACGAGTACGTCTTCTACGACGGCCCGCCGTTCGCCAACGGCCTGCCGCACTACGGCCACCTCTTCACCGGGTACGTCAAGGACGTGGTGCCGCGCTACCAGACCATGCGCGGCCGGCGCGTCGAGCGGCGCTTCGGCTGGGACTGCCACGGCCTGCCGGCCGAGGTGGTGGCCGAGAAGCAGCTCGGCATCACCACCAAGGCGGAGATCCTCGACCTGGGCGTGGCCCGGTTCAACGCGGCGTGCCGCACGTCGGTGCTGGAGTTCACCCAGGACTGGGAGCGGTACGTCACCCGGCAGGCCCGCTGGGTGGACTTCGCCAACGACTACAAGACGCTCGACCTGGACTACATGGAGAGCGTCATGTGGGCCTTCAAGACCCTGCACGACAAGGGTCTGGTCTACGAGGGCTTCCGGGTGCTGGCGTACTGCTGGCGGTGCGAGACGCCGCTGTCGAACACCGAGACCCGGATGGACGACGTCTACAAGGACCGGCACGACCCGACCCTGACGGTCTGGTTCGAGCTGACCCCCGACGAGTCCGCGCCCGAGTTGGTGCGTGGGCCGGTCCGGCTGGGCGTCTGGACCACCACGCCGTGGACCCTGCCGTCGAACCTGGCGCTCGCCGTCGGCCCCGACATCGAGTACGCGGTGCTGGAGCGCGACGGCACGCGGTACGTCGTCGGCGCGGCCCGGCTCGGCGCGTACGCCAAGGAGTTGGAGGGGTACGAGCAGGTCGGCACCGTGCGCGGCGCGGACCTGGTCGGGCGCCGCTACACCCCGCTCTACGACTTCCTCGTCGAGCAGGCGGGGGAGAACGCGTACCAGGTGCTCGGCGCGGAGTTCGTCACCACCGAGGACGGCACCGGGATCGTCCACCTGGCCCCGGCCTTCGGCGAGGACGACCAGAACGTCTGCAACGCGGCCGGCATCCCGACCGTCGTCACCGTGGACGACCACACCCGGTTCACCGCGCTGGTCCCGCCGTACCAGGGCGAGCAGGTCTTCGACGTCAACAAGTCGGTGATCCGGGAGCTGAAGGAGCGGGGGGTGGTGCTCCGGCAGGACACCTACACCCACTCGTACCCGCACTGCTGGCGCTGCGACACCCCGCTGGTCTACAAGGCGGTGTCGTCCTGGTTCGTGGCGGTGACCAGGTTCAAGGACCGGATGGTCGAGCTGAACCAGCAGATCAACTGGACGCCGGGGCACATCAAGGACGGCTCGTTCGGCAAGTGGCTGGCCAACGCCCGGGACTGGTCGATCAGCCGGAACCGGTTCTGGGGCTCGCCGATCCCGGTGTGGAAGTCCGACGACCCGAACTACCCCCGGGTCGACGTGTACGGGTCGCTGGCCGACCTCGAGCGGGACTTCGGCGTACGCCTGACCGACCTGCACCGGCCGGCGGTGGACGACCTGGTCCGCCCCAACCCGGACGACCCGACCGGCAAGTCGATGATGCGCCGGGTGCCGGAGGTGCTGGACTGCTGGTTCGAGTCCGGCTCGATGCCGTTCGCCCAGGTGCACTACCCGTTCGAGAACCGCGAGTGGTTCGAGCACCACTACCCGGGCGACTTCATCGTCGAGTACATCGGGCAGACGCGCGGCTGGTTCTACACCATGCACGTGCTGGCCACCGCGCTCTTCGACCGGCCGGCGTTCCGCAACTGCCTGAGCCACGGCATCCTGCTCGGCTCGGACGGGCGGAAGATGTCCAAGAGCCTGCGCAACTACCCGGACGTCTACCACGTCTTCGACTCGTACGGGTCGGACGCGATGCGCTGGATGCTGATGTCCTCGCCGGTGCTGCGCGGCGGGGACATGCCGGTGACCGAGGCGGGCATCCGGGACGCGGTGCGCCAGGTGCTGCTGCCGCTGTGGAACGTCTGGTACTTCTTCTCGCTCTACGCCAACGCGGACGGCTACTCGGCTCGCCGTCGCACCGACTCGACGCACCTGCTCGACCGGTACGTGCTGGCGAAGACGAACGAGCTGGTCTCGACGGTCCAGGCGCAGCTGGACGCGTACGACATCTCCGGCGCCTGCGCCACCGTCCGGTCCTACCTGGACGCGCTGACCAACTGGTACGTGCGTCGCTCGCGGGACCGGTTCTGGTCCGGAGACGCCGACGCGTTCGACACCCTGTGGACGGTGCTGGAGACGCTCTGCCGGGTGGTGGCGCCGCTGGCGCCGCTGACCGCCGAGGAGATCTGGCGCGGCCTCACCGGCGAGCGGTCGGTGCACCTGACCGACTGGCCGGCGGCGGACGGGTTCCCGGCCGACCACGACCTGGTCGCCGCGATGGACGCCACCCGGGACGTCTGCTCGGCGGCGCTGTCGCTGCGCAAGGCCAAGGGGCTGCGGGTCCGGCTGCCGCTGGCGAAGCTGACCGTGGCCTCGCCCGTCGCCGCCCAGTTGCAGCCCTTCGCCGACCTGGTGGCCGACGAGGTCAACGTGAAGTCGGTGGAGTTCACCGAGGAGGTGTCCGCGTACTGCCAGCAGGTGCTGACGGTGGTGCCGCGGGCGCTCGGCCCCCGGGTCGGCAAGGCGGTGCAGCAGGTCATCAAGGCGGTCAAGGCGGGGGAGTGGGAGCTGGTCGACGGCGCCCCGGTCGCCGCCGGCGTCACCCTGGCCGAGGGCGAGTACGAGTTGCGCCTGGTCGCCGCCGACGCCGAGCAGTCCGCGCCGCTGCCCGGCGGCGAGGGTGTGGTCGTGCTGGACACCGAGGTCACCCCGGAGTTGGCCGCCGAGGGGCTGGCCCGGGACGTGGTCCGGGTGGTGCAGCAGGCCCGCCGGGACGCCGACCTGGACGTCTCGGACCGGATCGTGGTGTCGGTCTCGGCCTCCGAGGAGGTACGTGCGGCGGTGGCCGCGCACCTCGACTTCGTGGCCCGGGAGGTGCTCGCCGAGAGCATCGACTTCGCCGAGGGCGTCGAGGGCTTCCCCGGCGAGGTCGGCGACGGCGAGCGGGTGACGGTCGCCGTCCGCCGGGTATGAGGTGAACGGAGGGGCCCCTTCGCGTCAGGCATGGCAGGGGCCCCTTCCTAACCCGTTCAGGTTCATCGCGCGGGCGCGTGACCACCCGCTCGGGCCGGCGCGACGTCGTCGGCTAACGTGACACCGCCCGCATCAGACGATCGCCGGAGGACCCGTGCCCCTGCTCTACACCATCGGCAAGCTCACCGTGGCGCCCTCGCTCCGGTTGGCCTTCCGTCCGACCGTGGAGGGGTTGGAGCACATCCCGGCGACCGGCGGGGCGATCTTCGCGGGCAACCACCTCTCCGTCGCCGACGAGCTCTTCCTCGGCACCGTGGTGCCCCGGCACCTGGCCTTCTGGGCCAAGTCGGAGTACTTCAAGGGCAGCGGTGTGAAGGGGCGGTTCTCCAAGTTCGTGCTCACCGGGCTGGGCGCCATCCCGGTCGAACGGGCCGGTGGACGCGCGGCGCTGTCCGCCTTCGACGCGGCCATCCCCGTGCTCAAGGCCGGTGACCTGGTCGCCGTCTACCCGGAGGGCACCCGCTCACCGGACGGGCGGCTCTACCGCGGGCGCACCGGCGCGGCCCGGCTCGCGGTGGCCGCCGGCGTACCGATCATTCCGGTCGGCATGATCGGTACCGACAAGGCCCAGCCGATCGGGACCCGGGTGCCCCGGCCGGGCAAGGCCGAGATCATCGTGCGTTTCGGCAAGCCGCTGGACTTCACCGGCCGGCCGGACGACCGGACCTCGCTGCGCGAGATGACCGACGAGGTGATGGCCGAGATCCAGAAGCTCACCGGCCAGGAGTACGTCCCGCGCTACGCCCCCAAGCGCAGCGAACCGACCACCGAACCCTCCGCCTGAATCGTCTCGGCGGGCCCGCACCGTCCCCGACGGCTGCCGGCCCGGTCGGCGACGTCCGCCGCGCGAACGCGCCGGCCCCGGGGGCCGGCGCGGCGTGACCGGTCAGGCGCCGTCCGCGGTCACCACCTGCTGGCGCAGGGTGTCCAGCAGACGAGCACTGTCGTTCAGGTCGAGCCGGGTGAAGACCCCGGTGGCCAGGCTGCCATGGTCCACTGAGGTGCACACCACCACCCCGTCGCCGTCCGCACGGCCGACGGCGCAGCGCGCGTACCGGCCGCGGACGCGGGTCTGCACCGCTTCGGCGGGGCCCAGCGCGTACCGGTCGGTGAGGCGGGCGATCTCGGCATCGGCGTCCGCCTCGGGAGTCAGCCGGAGGCCGGTGCTGCCGAAGAGGGTCACCCGCTTGCCGTCCCGCGTGGTGTAGATCCCGGCGAAGGCGTCGTCGGCGAACAGGTGCTGCTGGCGCACCTCGCCCTTCAGCTTCTCGGCAGCGTCCCGGCTGCCCTCGTCCTGGCGCAGCCGCAGCCCGGCGACCTGGTCGGGCAGGGCCGCGCTGGCCGGGTACTGGGCGCGGAGCGGCTGCGCCCACCAGAGCGGTACGCCGCAGCAGCAGGCCACGGTGAGCAGCAGCACCCAGGGCCAGCGGCGCCGGCGGCGGACCGGCACGGCCACGTACCCCTTGGGCGGCTGGAATCCGGGCGGTGCGCCGGCCGGCGGCGTGGCTCGGCCGCGGCGCTGCTTCGGCGGCTTTGCCGGGGCGGGCAGGGCCGGGCGGGGCTGCGCCACCGGCGCGGCCGGAGCCGGGCTGGGTGGCGACACCGGCGCGGGCGGCGGCGACACCGGGCGGGCCGCGACCGGGGGCGCGGGGATCGGCGCCGGGGCGGCCGGCGGGTGACGGACCGGTACGCCGGCGACCGGCGGCGGCGGGCTGGCCGGCGGGGCCGGGTAGGGCAGCGTGTGCGGGGACGCCGGGTAGGGCAGCGTCGGCGGCAGCGCCGGGAACTCGACGGAGCGCAGATCCCAGCCGGTGGTGTCCACGCCCTCCCACGGGTCGACCGGGACCATGTGCTCCGGTGAGCTCACCGGCGGCACGGGTGTGGGTTCGGCGGACTCACCCCACGAGCGCTTGCGCGGCGGCGGGGGCGGGACCGGTGCGGATCCGCTCCAGCGGGGCGCGGGTAGCGGGGGTTCGATCTCCAACCGGGTCGGCTCCGGGCCGCCCGGCGCGGGCACCGGCGCCGAGCCGGACGGGCGGCCGGGTACGGCGGCAGAGCCGCTCGGCCGGGACGGTGGAGCGGCCGGGTCCGCCGGGCACGGCGGGGTGGCCGCCGGGCCGGGCGAGTGCGGGGGTACGGGCGCCGAGCCGCGCGCCGGAGTGCCCGACACCTCGACGGGCGCGCCGGCTCCGGCCACCGCCTCGGTGATGCTGGTATCGGCGCCCGTGGCGGTGCCCCCCGGGGCGCTTTCCGCGTGCTGGCCGCTGCCCCCGGCGGCGGGGCCGCTCTCGGCCTCGGGGCCGGCGACTTCGGCGCGGGAGGTGGGCGCGGCGGGCGGCTCACCATCCTGTGGGCGGTCGTCGTCGGCCGGCGGAACGGCCGGGGGCGGCCCGTCGGACGGCTCGCCGACGTCCGCGACCGGCTCGGCCGGTGCGTCCGGGCTGCTGCTCGACGTGGCGGACGGATCCGGGCTGCCGGCTGGCTCGGCCGCCGGGTGCGGGCTGGTGAGCGACTCCGCTGCCGCATCCGCGCCGTCGGTCGTCGGTGCTGCTGGCGGTACGGGGGTGAGGGTCGGCCCGTCGGTGCCCGGCTCCCGGTCTGTGACCGGGGTGCTCCCGTCGGCCGGCCGATCGGTGCCCGGCTCCGGCATCGCGGCATTCTCCTCTCACGCCCGTTGCGAGGTTAGTAGGGGAGTGCCACCGCGGACGAATCCGCTCGTCCGGCGGTGACATGGCAGATCTTGGAGAGTGGCGGTGCCCGGGGTGCGGACGGGAGGTCTCCAAGATCCGGGTGGGTGGGGTGGCGCTCTGCCGCGGTGCGGCGTGGTGGGCGGGGGAGCACCGCGTACCCTTGGGCATCATGAGTGCCCCGTCGACGACGCCGCGCCCCGTCGTGGCCAATTCCATCTGGCCTCGGCTGGAGCCGCTGCTGCCCCAGGTGACCAAGCCCATCCAGTACGTCGGTGGCGAGCTGGGTGCGGTGGTCAAGGACTGGGACACGGCGGCCGTCCGGTGGGCGCTGATGTATCCCGACGCGTACGAGGTGGGCCTCCCCAACCAGGGCGTGCAGATCCTCTACGAGGTGCTCAACGAGCTGCCCGACGTGCTCGCCGAGCGGACCTACGCGGTCTGGCCGGACCTGGAGAAGCTGATGCGCGCCCACGGCGTGCCGCAGTTCACCGTCGACGCGCACCGCGCGGTGCGCGACTTCGACGTGTTCGGCGTCTCCTTCTCCACCGAGCTGGGCTACACCAACCTGCTCACCGCGATCGACCTGGCCGGCATCCCGCTGCTTGCCGCCGACCGCACCGACGCCGACCCGGTGATCGTGGCCGGCGGGCACGCCGCGTTCAACCCGGAGCCGATCGCCGACTTCGTCGACGCCGCGGTGCTCGGCGACGGCGAGGAGGCGGTGCTGGAGATCACCACGATCGTCCGGGAGTGGAAGGCCGAGGGGTCGCCCGGCGGGCGGGACGAGCTGCTGCTGCGGCTGGCCCGCACCGAGAGCGTCTACGTGCCGCGCTTCTACGACGTGGACTACCTGCCCGACGGCCGGATCCAGCGGGTCGTGCCGAACCGCCCCGACGTGCCGTTCCGGGTGCACAAGCGCACGACGATGGACCTGGACGCCTGGCCGTACCCGAAGAAGCCCCTGGTCCCGCTGGCCGAGACGGTCCACGAGCGGTACGCGGTGGAGATCTTCCGGGGCTGCACCCGGGGCTGCCGGTTCTGCCAGGCCGGCATGATCACCCGCCCGGTGCGGGAGCGCTCGATCACCACGGTCGGCCAGATG
Source organism: Micromonospora sp. NPDC007271 (assembly GCF_040634005.1). NCBI lineage: Bacteria > Bacillati > Actinomycetota > Actinomycetes > Micromonosporales > Micromonosporaceae > Micromonospora > Micromonospora sp. NPDC007271. The sequence goes on along the minus strand of NZ_JBEYER010000048.1, from coordinate 35,858 downwards.
GTGCAGCAGGGGCTGGAGTTCTCCGGCTTCCACGAGGTGGGCCTGCTGTCGCTGTCGTCGGCCGACCACTCGGAGATCGGCGACATGTGCTCCGGCCTGGCCCAGCAGTACGAGGGCACGAACGTCTCGCTCTCACTGCCGTCGACCCGGGTCGACGCGTTCAACATCGACCTGGCGCAGGAGCTCTCCCGCAACGGCCGGCGTACCGGTCTGACCTTCGCCCCCGAGGGCGGGTCGGAGCGGATCCGCAAGGTGATCAACAAGATGGTGTCGGAGGAGGACCTCATCCGCACCGTGGTCACCGCGTACACCAACGGCTGGCGACAGGTGAAGCTCTACTTCATGTGCGGCCTGCCCACCGAGACCGACGAGGACGTGCTCCAGATCGCCCGGATGGCCCACGAGGTGATCAAGGCCGGCCGGGCCGCCACCGGCTCCAAGGACATCCGCTGCACGGTCTCCATCGGCGGCTTCGTGCCCAAGCCGCACACCCCGTTCCAGTGGGCGGCGATGGAGCGGCCGGAGGTCATCGACTCTCGGCTCAAGCTGCTCAAGCAGGCGATCAACGCGGACCGTTCGCTGGGCCGGGCGATCGGTTTCCGCTACCACGACGGCGAGCCGTCGCTGATCGAGGGCCTGCTGTCCCGGGGCGACCGCCGGGTCGGCGCGGTGATCCGCAAGGTCTGGGAGAACGGCGGCCGGTTCGACGGCTGGAGCGAGCACTTCTCGTACCAGCGCTGGGTGGACGCCGCCGCGGAGGCGCTGCCGGCCTTCGGGGTGGATCTCGACTGGTACACCACCCGGGAGCGCGACGAGCTGGAGGTCCTGCCCTGGGATCACCTGGACTCCGGCCTGGACAAGGACTGGCTCTGGCAGGACTGGCAGGACGCCCTGTCCGAGTACGAGCAGGACGACTGCCGGTGGACCCCGTGCTTCGACTGTGGCGTCTGCCCGTCGATGGACACCGAGATCCAGATCGGCCCCACCGGCAGGAAGCTGCTGCCGCTGACCCCGGTCAACGGCCTCAAGCTGCCCACCGGGGCCCAGCACTAGCCGCATCGGCGCATCGGGGGCGCGGGGACCGGCCGGTTCCCGCGCTCCGTCGTTCCGCGACCGGGTGTCCCGCCGGCCCGGCGGTGACCCGGTGGCACCTCGACGGGTGGCGAGGCCGATACGCTGCGTCCCAAATGGACCGACCGGCGGGTCGGTAACGGGGAGGACAGCAACGTGGGTGACATCAGGGGACGATTACTCGCGGCCGGGCTGCTGGCCGGGCTCATGGTGCTGGGGGTCGCCCAACCGGCGGCCGCCGCGCCGCGCCGGGCCGAGCAGTGGTACCTGGACGAACTCCGGATCGACCAGGCGCACAAGCTCTCCACCGGACGGGGTGTGATCGTCGCGGTGGTGGACAGCGGCGTCGACGCCACCCACCCGGACATCCGGGGCCGGGTGCTGCCCGGTGGTCGTAGCTACGGCGCCGCTGGCGACGGACGGGCCGACGAGGAGGGCCACGGCACTCACATGGCCGGCATCATCGCGGCCACCAACGCCAGCCGCGACGGCGTGGACGGCGTCGCCCCGGGCGCGAAGATCCTGCCCATCAAGGTCATGAAGGGCAAGGGCTCATACCGCGACGGGGCGTGCGCCCTCGGCATCCGGATGGCCGTGGACGGGGGCGCCAAGGTGATCAACCTGTCGTTCGGTGGGCCGGGCTCGGCCAGCGCCGAGATGGAGAGCGCCATCAAGTACGCGCTGGACCGGGACGTGGTGGTGGTGGCTGCGGCCGGCAACACCGCCAAGGGCAGCGTCGACGTCGACAGCCCCGCCAACGTCCCCGGCGTGCTCGCGGTGACCGGTACGACCCGGGGCCGCGCGTTCTGGGGCGGCTCGGTCCAGGGTCCGGAGGCGGTGATCGCCGCGCCCGGCGACGGGATCTACAACATCGGTCCCGACCACGGCTACGGCTGGGGCGACGGGACCTCGGACGCCACCGCGGTCGTCTCCGGCGTCGCGGCGTTGATCCGGTCGAGGTACCCGGACCTCGACGCGGCCAGCGTGACCAACCGGATCATCCGCACCGCTTGGGACGCCGGCGCACCCGGCCGTGACCCGCAGTACGGCTTCGGCCTGATCGACCCGGTCGCCGCGCTGACCCGGGACGTGCCGAGGGTCTCCGCGAACCCGCTGCTCGCCCCGGACGCCGCGAGCAGCGCCCCGGCCGAGGCGGCCACCGACGGCGAGTTCGACGTGACCAGGTACGGCGACCGGGGCGGCCCGACCGACCAGCAGGTCATGGTGATCGGCATCGGCATCACCGTGGTGGTGGTGGTCCTGCTGGCCCTGGTGGTCCTCCTGATCTGGAACCGGCGCCGGTACCGGCGGGAGGCGGCTCTCCCGGCCGATGTGCCGGACGAGCTGCTCGACCGGGTCGCCGCCGCCCCCGGCTACCACGGCCCGCCGGGCGCCCCGCCGTTTCCGGGCGGCTACGGCCCGCCGGGTTCGGTACCCGCTCCGGGCGGCCCTCCCCCGACCCCCGGATACGCCCGCCAACCCGGCGCGTTCCCGGCGGCTCCGGGGACGTACCCGCCGCCCGACGGCGGCAACCGGTCCTGACCTGGCCGACGTCTCCCGCGGGCAAACCGGGCCCGATCGGCGTGGCCGGCCGGTGACCTGCACGTCACCGGCCGGCCACCGGCGTCTCCGATGTGGGTGGAAAACGCCCGGCTGAGCGGTTGCTACCGACTTTCGGGGCTCTTCCGGCCGCCCCGGCTGCGTACCGTCACGGGCGCTGCGCCAGGATGGGACGGACACGCAGGTACACCCGAGGAGCTCACGATCGCCAGAAAGCCTCAACCCGAGGGCGGCCAGGCGCCGGTCGTCCAGCGGGTCCGGATCCGGTACGCCAAGCGCGGCCCGCTGCGGTTCACCTCGCACCGGGACTTCGCCCGGGCCTTCGAGCGCGCGCTGCGCCGGGCCGGCGTACCGATCGCCTTCTCTCAGGGCTTCACCCCGCACCCGAAGATCTCGTACGCCTCCGCCGCCCCGACCGGCGTCGCGAGCGAGGCGGAGTACCTGGAGATCGGCCTGCGCGAGCCGGTCGATCCGGAGCAGTTGCGGCTCGCCCTGGACGCGGCCCTGTCGCCCGGGCTCGACGTGCTCGACGCGGTGGAGGCCGCCGGCGGTAGTCTGGCCGACCGGATCGAGGCGTCGCGCTGGCGGATCGAGCTGCCGGAGGTCGACCCGGCGCTGCTGGAGCGGGCGGTGACCGCCTTCACCGCCGCGGAGGAGATCCAGGTCGAGCGGATGACCAAGCAGGGCCGGCGCACCTTCGACGCGCGGGCCGCCGTCATCGGCATCGATGTGCTGCCCTCGTCGGAGACGCCTTCCGGGGCGATGGCCGTACCGTGTGCGATACTCGAAGTGGTCGTGCGGCAGGTCACCCCGTCCGTACGGCCCGATGACGTCCTTTCCGGCCTCCGCGTGGTGGCCGACCTGGCGCCGCCGGTCGCTCCGAAGGTGATCCGGCTGGAGCAGGGCACGTTGACCGCGCAGGGCGAGATCGTCGATCCGTTGGATGCGGATCGCGACGGGGCAGCCATCGGAGAGCGCTGACCGACGGTCAACGCTCTGGCAGGCAGACTTCGGCGGTCGCGCACCTGCGCGCCCGGCGGAAACACCTTTTGCGGCGACCCTGCGTGGCAGCGCTCACCCGCGCCCGGGGCAGCCAGAACTGGAGAACGTCCATGCTCGAGAACGAGCCCGAGGGCGGCGAACGGACCGGTTCAGAGCCGGCCGAGGCACCCGCCAACAACACCGACAGCACGTCCGAGACCAAGCCGCCGGCCCGCAAGCGGACCAGTCGCCGCAAGGCCGCCCCGCTCAACCAGCCGGAGCAGACCGACGCGCCGGCCGAGGCGTCCACCGACGCCGGCACCACCAGCGGCGAGGCGCCGCAGGCCGAGGTGTTCGCGCCGGTCGCCGGCGAGCTGGAGTCCGCGCCGAAGACCACCCGGCGGCGGCGTAAGGCGACCACTGCGAAGGCGGTCGAGGAGCCGGTGGTCGCCACCGGCGCGGAAGCCGCCTCCGACGAGGTCGTCCCGCCGGTCAAGGTGACCCGTACCCGTCGCCGGAAGGCCGCCGCACCGCCGGCTGAGGCGCCCATCGAGGAGTCCGCGACCGAGGCGCCGGCCGAGGCCGCCGCCAGAGCGGAGGCTGAGTCGCCGGAGGAGGCTGAGCCGTCGGGCGACACCGGCGGGGAGCCCGCCGAGGGCACCGAGCCGTCGGCGAGCGCCGCGCCGGCCGAGGAGGAGCCCGAGGTCGAGCAGACCGGAGCCCGGCCGACGCCGATCGCCGAGGGCGGGGCCGAGGCGCCGCCGGCCACCGAGGCCACCCTGGCGCGCGCCGGCGGGTCGGCGGACCGGACCGGCGAGATCTCGCCGGGCGGCGCCGTCCCGGGCACCGCCGAGCAGCCGGCAGCGGAGCCGCAGCCGGTCACCCGCCGCCGGCGGGCCGCGATCTCCGCGCCGACCGTCCTGTTCATGGCGCCGCAGCCCGAGGAGATGCCGATCGTCCGGGTCACCGGACCGGCCGTCGAGGAGCCGGCCGAGGAGCCGGTGGAGACCGGTCGGCGCCGCCGGCGTGGCCGGCGCGAGGCGGAGCCGGTCGAGGCCGAGGTTGAGGCCGAGGTGGAGCCGACCGCCGAGGTCGAGGAGGGCCTCGATGCGGAGGAGGACGAGGACGAGGAGGAGACGGTCTCCGGGCGCCGCCGCCGCCGGCGGGGTCGCCGCGGGCGGGGCCGGGGCAAGGGCGGCGTCGAGGACGTCGAGGAGGACGAGGCCGAGGAGGCGATCCAGGCCGAGAGCGCCGAGGCCGAGGAGGCCGAGGAGGAGGAGACCGAGGGCGACGGGATGACCCGCCGCCGCCGTCGCCGCCGCCGTCGGGGTGCCGGTGACGTCGAGGGCCCGTCCGAGGACGGCGTGCCCACGGTCGTCAAGATCCGCGAGCCGCGCCGGCCCGTCGACGAGGTGCAGGGCGTCTCCGGCTCGACCCGGCTGGAGGCCAAGCGGCAGCGCCGCCGGGACGGCCGCGAGCAGCGGCGTACCCGGCCGCCGATCCTGAGCGAGTCGGAGTTCCTGGCCCGCCGGGAGGCGGTCGACCGGGTGATGGCCGTCCGCCAGCGCGGCGACCGGACCCAGATCGCGGTCCTCGAGGACGGCGTGCTGGTCGAGCACTACGTCACCCGCAACTCGTCCGGCACCATGGCCGGCAACGTCTACCTCGGCAAGGTGCAGAACGTCCTGCCCAGCATGGAGGCGGCCTTCGTCGACGTCGGGCGTGGCCGCAACGCCGTGCTCTACGCCGGCGAGGTCAACTGGGACACCACGGGACTGGAGGGCCGGGCCCGCTCGATCGAGCACGCGCTCAAGTCCGGCGACTCGGTGCTCGTGCAGGTCACCAAGGACCCGATCGGGCACAAGGGCGCGCGGCTGACCAGCCACATCGCGCTCTCCGGCCGGCACCTGGTCTACGTGCCGAACGGCAACGCCTCCGGCATCAGCCGCAAGCTGCCCGACACCGAGCGGAAGCGGCTGCGGGACATCCTCAAGAAGCTGGTGCCGGACGGTGCCGGGGTGATCGTCCGGACCGCCGCCGAGGGCGCCAGCGAGGACGAGCTGGCCCGGGACGTCAAGCGGCTGCAGGCGCAGTGGGAGGACATCCAGGCCAAGGCGGCCGAGGGTGGCGCCCCGGTCCTGCTCTACGAGGAGCCGGATCTGGTCATCCGGGTGGTCCGGGACCTGTTCAACGAGGACTTCCGCGACCTGGTCATCGAGGGCGAGCAGGCGTACGACCTGGTCGAGTCGTACCTGTCGCACGTCTCGCCGGACCTGGTCGCCCGGCTGCGCCGGCACGTCGGCACCACCGACGTCTTCGCCGAGTACCGGATCGACGAGCAGATCCTCAAGGGGCTGGACCGCAAGGTCTTCCTGCCTTCCGGTGGCTCGCTGGTGATCGACCGGACCGAGGCGATGACCGTCATCGACGTCAACACCGGCAAGTACACCGGCTCCGGGGGCAACCTCGAGGAGACGGTCACCCGCAACAACCTGGAGGCGGCCGAGGAGATCGTGCGCCAGCTGCGGCTGCGCGACCTCGGCGGCATCGTGGTGATCGACTTCATCGACATGGTGCTGGAGTCGAACCGGGAGCTGGTGCTGCGCCGGCTCACCGAGTGCCTGGGCCGGGACCGCACCAAGCATCAGGTCACCGAGATCACATCGCTGGGTCTGGTGCAGATGACCCGCAAGCGGATCGGCGCGGGCCTGCTGGAGGCGTTCAGCGAGACCTGCGAGTGCTGCAAGGGCCGGGGCGTGATCATTCACACCGAGCCGGTGCCGGAGAAGCCGCGCTCCGGCGGCGCGGGGGAGAAGGTCAAGGCGGTGGCCTCGGCCGTCACCACGCCGGCCGCCGAGGAGCGGGGCGGCTCCCGCCGCCGCGGTCGCAAGGCCGCGCCGGAGAAGACCGTCGCCGAGGTGACCGACGCCCAGGCGGAAGCCGACTACCACGACACGATGGGCTACGACCTGTCCCGGTACGAGACCGAGACGCCCGCCGCCCCGGCGGTCGCGGACAGCCAGGAGGGCGACTCGGCGCGGCTGGCCGCGGCGGACGACCCGGACGCGATCGGCGACGGCGAGGCCGAGGAGGAGGGCGGCCTCGGCCGGCGGCGCTCCCGGCGCGGCGGCGCGCGGCGGCGTACCCGGCCGTGAGCCGCTGACCAGCAGGCGTTCGAGCGGGCCCCTTCCGCGGCACCAGTTGCCGCGGGAGGGGCCGCTGCCGTTCCGCCGACCCCGACCGGAACCGGTTCCGGCCCGCTGGTCCGGCGTGGGGCGGCTCCCCGAGCACCGGGGCGCCCCCGAACGCCGGGACGGCGGCGCCACGACGAACCCGGTCCGGGCCGAGCGGCGGCCCGGTTTGGGGGGCGGGACTGCTATGGCGTACGCTTGCATGCGGCGCACTTTGGTGTGCCGAGTTCCCGCGTGCCCGCGCCGCCGGTGTCACGGCTACCCGGCGAGTCGCCGTGGGAACGACCGCCAGCAGCCTCAACGACAGGGAGTCCGCCTCCGATGTACGCGATCGTCAAGACCGGCGGCAAGCAGTACAAGGTCGCCGAGGGCGACGTGATCGAGGTCGAGAAGCTCGCCGGTGCCCCCGGCGACGCGGTGAAGCTCACCGCGGTGCTCCTCGTCGACGGTGACGACCTGGTGACCGACGCGGCGAAGCTTGCTCAGGTCTCCGTGTCCGGCGAGATCGCCGCGCACACCAAGGGCCCGAAGATCCGGATCCACAAGTTCAAGAACAAGACCGGCTACCACAAGCGCCAGGGTCACCGCCAGCCGTTGACCCAGGTCAAGGTGACCGGCATCTCCAGCGGGAAGTAGGTCGTCCTCCAATGGCTCACAAAAAGGGTGCGTCCAGCTCGCGTAACGGTCGCGACTCCGCGGCTCAGCGGCTCGGCGTGAAGCGCTTCGGTGGTCAGGTCGTCAACGCGGGCGAGATCATCATCCGCCAGCGTGGCACCAAGTTCCACCCCGGTGACCTGGTCGGCCGCGGCGGCGACGACACGCTCTTCGCGCTGGCCGCCGGTGCGGTCCAGTTCGGCACCAAGCGCGGTCGCAAGACCGTCAGCATCGTGCCGCAGCAGTAGTTTTCTCGCGTTGCGGGCCGCGGACCTGGTGTCCCGGCCCGCTTCGCTTTTTCACGTGCGGGGCGTGCCCCGCTGGAAGGATTGTCCGCGTGACGACGTTCGTTGACCGGGTCGTCCTGCATCTGCAGGCCGGCGACGGCGGGCACGGCTGTGTCTCGATCCACCGGGAGAAGTTCAAGCCCTTCGGTGGCCCGGACGGCGGCAACGGCGGGCACGGCGGCAGCGTCTCGCTGGTGGTCGACCCGCAGGTGACCACGCTGCTCGACTTCCACTTCCGCCCGCACATGAAGGCCGAGAACGGCAAGGGCGGCGCGGGCTCGAACCGGGACGGCGCCAACGGCCGGGACCTGGTGATCAAGGTGCCGAACGGCACGGTGGTGCAGACCATCGACGGTGAGGTGCTGGCCGACCTGGTCGGCGCGGGCACCACCTTCGAGGCGGCCCGGGGCGGCCGGGGTGGGCGGGGCAACGCCTCGCTGGCCAACGCCCGGCGCAAGGCGCCCGGCTTCGCCGAGCTGGGCGAGCCCGGCGACCGGCTGGACGTGGTGCTGGAGCTGAAGAGCGTCGCCGACGTCGGCCTGGTCGGCTTCCCGTCGGCCGGCAAGTCGTCCCTGATCTCGGTCATCTCCGCCGCCAAGCCGAAGATCGCCGACTACCCGTTCACCACCCTGGTGCCGAACCTGGGCGTGGTCCGGGTGGACAACCACACCTTCACCGTGGCCGACGTGCCCGGGCTGATCCCGGGCGCGGCCACCGGCAGGGGGCTCGGCCTGGAGTTCCTCCGCCACGTCGAGCGCTGCGCCGTGCTGGTGCACGTCATCGACACCGCCACGCTCGAGCCGGGCCGGGACCCGCTCGCGGACATCGACACCATCGAGGCCGAGCTGTCCGAGTACGGCGGCCTGGCCGACCGGCCCCGCCTGGTCGCGCTCAACAAGATCGACGTACCGGACGGCCGGGACCTCGCCGAGATCGTCCGGCCCGACCTGGAGGCGCGCGGCCTGCGGGTCTTCGAGATCTCCACGGCCACCCGCGAGGGGCTCAAGGAGCTGACGTACGCGATGGCGGAGTTGGTCGAGGGGGCCCGCAGCGCGGCGCCGCCGGCCGAGCCGACCCGGATCGTGCTCCGCCCGAAGGCGGTCGACGACGCCGGCTTCACCATCGAGGCGGAGGAGGACGGCTCGTTCACCGTCCGGGGTGTCCGCCCGGAGCGCTGGGTCCGGCAGACCAACTTCGACAACGACGAGGCGGTGGGCTACCTGGCCGACCGGCTGGCCCGGCTGGGCGTCGAGGAGAAGCTGGCCAAGGCCGGTGCCCAGGCCGGCGACCTGGTCCGCATCGGCGGGCGGGAGTTCGACTGGCAGCCGACCCTCTACGCCGGCGTCGACTTCATCCCGGGCAACCGGGGCACCGACGTACGGCTGGAGGAGAAGGCGAACCGGGCCACGGCCGCCGAGCGGCTGGCCGCCCGCAAGGCGCGCCGGCAGCGCCCCGCCGACGAGGTCGAGGCCGCGGCGCAGGACGCCGACGACGAGGACGAGGACGAGGACGACTGGGAGTAGTTCCTCGCCGTCCGCGATCGGGTCGTTGGCCGGAAACCTCCGCGAAATCCGGCCGGCCTAGCGTGACGGAATGCTGATCGAATCCCGGCCCGCCACCGACCCCGAGGTGGCCACCCTGGTGGCGGCTCAGCAGCGCGAGCTGCGCGACGCCGACGGAGGGCTGCCCGGCCAGGCGAGCACCACCCATGACGACATCCGCTATCTGGTCGCGGTGGCGGCTGGACGAGCCGTCGGCTGCGGCGGCATCCAGGCGCTGGACGCCGACACCGGCGAGTTGAAGCGGATGTACGTCCGGCCGGCGTACCGGGGGCGGGGCATCGCCCGGCAGTTGCTGGCCGCCCTGGAGGAGCTGGCCTACCAGCAGGGGCACACCACGGTGTGCCTGGAAACGGGCACCTACCTGCCGGCCGCCATCGCCCTCTACCGGTCCTGCGGCTACCAGCCCGTTCCGGTCTACGGCGAGTACGTGGGCAACCCGTACAGCGTGTGCTTCGCCAAGCGTCTGCTCGTCGCCGCCTGACGGCGGTCGCGCCCGTCCCGGGCCCGGCGGCGGTCGGTCCTCGCGGGACGAGCGGCGGCAACCTCGCCACCAGCGCCGGCCGCGGCCGGGTCAGGCGCTGGTCTCGGCGTGCGGGGCGGTGACCGGCTTCGACTCGGGGCTGGCGTGCTGGCGCAGGACGATGCTCAGCAGGATCAGCACGCCGACGGCGAGGAACTCGCTCTGCCAGTTCTGCATCGACTGGAACCAGAAGTCGCTGGTGGCGAGGAACTGCCCGGCGCTGATCGGGGCGGCCCCGCTCTGCAACGCCTGCTCCTGGTTGTACTGGGCCACGCCGCCGAACAGGTGGCCGAGGAACGAACCGGCGAAGATCAGCAGCAGGGCCAGGGAGAGGCTGTTGCGGTAGATCGCCAGCGGCAGGCCACCGACCCGGACCGGCCAGGGGGAGTCCGGGGTGGCGTGGCTCGCGTCGTCGTCGGGGCGGTCCCCCTGGTCCTCCGGCTTCGACTCGGCCGAGCCCTTCTGCACGAGGTACGCGGTGAGCAGCACGTACCCGCCCATCTGCAGGAACTCCGACTCCCAGTTCTCGAAGACGGCCTCGGCGAAGTGCCCGCTGCCCAGGTACGCCCACCAGCCGATCGGGGCCGCGCCGTACTGGGTCAGCTCCTCGTTGTGGACCTGCCAGCCGAACACGCTCTGCAGCAGCAGGAAGATCAAAAACGCGCCGAGCATGGCGACCGTGAGCAGGTTCTGGCGCAACCACCGTGGCATCGTGCGGACCTCCTCTTCCATGGGCAAGCCCCGCGGTGGTCCCTCGTTGCCCCCGGCGACGAGGGCGCAAACCCGGGTCTGGCGTGCCGGAAGCGATAGCTTCGACCGGGTGACGCCGCAGGCCAGGGTCACTCGAGCGGACTGTCCAGCCGCCCGCCGGTGCCAACCTTGGGGAACAGCAGCAGCCCCAGGGCGAGCATGCCGAAGCCGAGGAAGAGGTGCAGCCAGTTGTCGGCGTCGTTGAACGGCACCACGTTCGCCGCGCCCTCCGGGCCGGCGGCGAAGCCCCACAGCCAGATCGCGAGGTAGACGGCGCCGCCGCCCGCGAGGAACAGTCGGGCCCCGCCGACCCGGCTGGCCAGCCCCAGCCCGATCAGGCCGAAGACCAGGTGAAGCAGGTTGTGCAGGATCGAAACCTGGAACAGGGTGAACAGCTTCGCCTTGGAGTGGTGGCCGGCGAACGCCAGCTCGCCGGAGTGCGTGGTGACGCCGGGGAGGAAGCCGAGCACGCCGATCAGCACGAAGACGGCGGCCACCGCGAGGGCGACCATCTGGATCGCCGGCCGGGCCGGGACGCGTCCGCGCACGTCACGTGCCATCGCTGTCACCTCCGTTGATCACCCGCCGCCCGGGCCGGGCAGACCCTCCATTCTGTGATCGGAGCGGGGCACAGCCGCAGAGAAATGACGAATCAGGGCAGGGACCCGACGACGGGTGCCCGCCACCGCCGAGGACGCCGTGCAGGCGGTGACCGGGGACGCCCGGTCCGCGGCGCAGAGCGCGAAGGAGCTCGCGGTCCTCCCGGGGGAGTGACCGGGAGCCGTCGCGTACGTCGCCGCGGTTCCTGCCCGTATTCTGCCGATCAGGCCGGTTTGTCGTTTCGATGGGTTCGTGCCGGGTAGCGCTGCGGGATGCGGGCGGTCCAACCCCGGACCCCCGGGTGGAGGAGACGTGATGAGCAGCAACGGAACGAGGTGGATGCTGGCCGGGGCCGCCACGGCGACCGCCCTCGGCGTCGGCCGGGTGGTGGCGCGGCGGCGGCGCCGGCACCAACCCGAACGGGAGGGCGGCTGGTACGTCGTCCACCGGGGGATCACCGTGGCCCGGCCGATGGACGCGGTGATCGGCTTCTGGACCGACCGGGAACGGCTGGACCGGGCGCTCGGCGAGTGGGCGACCCTGGAACAGCTCGACGACAACCGGTGGCGCTGCGTGGCCAGCGACCCGGCCGGCGGCGGCACCGAGTGGCGCGCGGAACTCACCGTCGACGGCCCGGGCCGGCTCACCTGGCGGGTCACCGACGGCCCGGTGGCGCAGCGGGGCCGGGTCGAGCTGGTCCCCGCCCCACAGGACCGGGGCACCGAGATCCGCGCCGAGCTGCGCTGGCGGTCCGGGCTGGTGCGCCGGGTGCTCGGGCTGACCGGCGGGCACGATCCGGACCTGGCGCTGCGCAGCACGCTGCGCCGGATCAAGTCCCTGATCGAGACCGGTCAGATGCTGGAGACCCGCCACGACCCGTCGGGGCGCAGCCCGAAGCAGGAACAGGCGACGGACAAGGTCCGGGAGCGGCTGACGGTGGGAGGCCGGCCATGAGGGCGTTGTGCTGGGAGGGCATCGGCAGGCTGGCGGTACGCGACGTGCCGGAGCCGACGATCCGCTCCGCCGGCGACATCATCGTCAAGGTTCGGGCCAGCAGCGTCTGCGGCTCGGACCTGCACCTGATCAACGGATACCTGCCGGCGATGCGCGAGGGGGACATCCTCGGCCACGAGTTCATGGGCGAGGTGGTCGAGACCGGTCCCGACGTACGCCGGATCAAGGTCGGCGACCGGGTGGTCGTCGGCTCGGTGGTGGCCTGCGGCGCCTGCTGGTACTGCCGCACCGAGCAGTACTCGCTCTGCGACAACTCCAACCCGCAGCCGGTGTTCACGGAGAAGCTGTGGGGGCACTCGCCGGCCGGCATCCTCGGCTACTCGCACGCGGCCGGCGGTTACGCCGGCAGCCACGCCGAGTACATCCGGGTGCCGTTCGGCGACGTCGGGGCGTTCACCGTCCCCGACGGGGTGCCCGACGACTCGGTGGTCTTCGCCTCCGACGCCCTGCCCACCGGCTGGATGGCGGCCGACTTCTGCGGGCTCAAGGGCGGCGAGGTGGTCGCCGTCTGGGGCGCCGGTGGGGTGGGGCAGATGGCCGCCCGGGCCGCTCAGATCCTCGGCGCCGAGCGGGTCATCGTCATCGACCGGTTGCCGGAGCGGCTCGGCGCCGCCGCCAAACGGCTCGGCGTCGAGACGATCAACTACGCGGAGACCGACGTGCTGGAGGAGCTGCGCGAGCTGACCGCCGGGCGGGGGCCGGACGCCTGCATCGAGGCGGTCGGCATGGAGTCGCACGGCGTCGGGCCGACCTACGCGTACGACAAGGCGAAGCAGACGGTCCGGCTCACCACCGACCGGCCGACCTCGGTGCGGCAGGCGATCATGGCGTGCCGTAAGGGCGGCACGGTGAGCATCATCGGCGTGTACGCGGGCCTGGTCGACAAGTTCCCGCTCGGCGCCGCCATGAACAAGGCGCTGGTGCTGCGGATGGGGCAGATGCACGCCCAGCGCTACATCCCGATGCTGCTGGACCGGATCGCCGTCGGCGAGATCGACCCGGGTTACCTGGCGACCCACCCGATGCCGCTGGAGGAGGGAGCCCGCGGCTACGAGATCTTTCAGACGAAGGAGGACGGCTGCCTGCGTACCGTCCTGCACCCGCAGCCGGCCTGAGCGGGGTCCGCGGCCCCCGGGCCGCCGTGCCGGCCTTCGCTGCCGCCGGTTCGCTCGCGGTGACCTCGGCGGCGCTGGTGCTGCGGCGTTCGTACCTCCGCCGGCCGGCGCGACCACCCTGATCGTGCGCCTCGTGCTGCTGCGGCGCCCGCTGTGGTCCGCGCCGACGGAGGGCTGAGCGATGGTGGACCTCGTGGTGGCGGAGTGATCACCCGATCCGGCGTACCCCGTCGACGACGAATCCGCTGGGCGGCAGGGTGGGCATCCGGCCGAGGTCGAGCGCCAGGTCCTGGGGCGGGACCCGGTAGCGCATCGTTCCGGTCAGGTTGCCGACCGCCCGCTTCATCAGCTCGACGGTGAGCCACTCGCCGGCGCAGCGGTGCCCGGCGAAGTGCTCCCCGCCGCCCTGCGGGACCAGACTGAACGGGTCGCCCGGCCAGCCGGTGAACCGCTCCGGCCGGAACCGCTCGGGTTCGGGCCAGAGCCGCGGGTGGTGGTTGGTGGCGTACAACCCGAGCAGCACCCGCCGGCCCTGCGGGAAGTCGTGCCCCTGCCACCCGAAGGAGCGCCGGACCCGGGCCGCCGCGACAGGAAAGAACGGGTAGTGACGGCGTACCTCGTGCACGAAGCTCGTGGTGGCCGGCTCGTCGCCGGGCACCCGTTCCCGCCACCGCGGATGGTCGTGCAGGGCCAGCGCGGCGAAGACCACGTACCGGTCGAGCGCGACCGTCGGGCGGAGGACGTTCAACAGCTCCACCGCCGCGATCCGTCGGGGCAGCAGCCGCTCCTGGTCGTCCCGATGCTCGGCGATCACCCGTAGTGCGCTGCCCTCCGGGGCGGGCAGCGCGCCGCGGCGGACCCGCTCCACCAGGTCGCCGAGCCAGGGCTCGGCCCGGCGGCGGGCGAGCAGCCCGCGCCAGTGCCGGGGGCCGACCGCGGCCGGCGCCTCGATCATCGCGTGCAGGTCGGCGGCGCGGGACGCCACGTCCGCGCCGGCCAGCGGCACGCCCGCCCAGGCGCAGACCGCCCGGGCCAGCATCCGGCCGACCTCGTCGTACATGACCACCGGACCCGACCTCACCCAGACCGGGACGCGGGCCCGCCACTCGTCGTCGAAGAGCTCTCCGAGGCGGTCGATCGCGGCGGGTGTCATGATCGACATCAGCATCGCCTTGCGCGCCCGGTGCGCCGCGTCGTCGAGCCCCTGGACGCCGCCGACCCCGGTGAGGGTGCGCTGCCCCCGCATCGGCATGGCGCCGTGCCGGACGAACTTGTCGTCGTCGTAGAACAGCTCCGCGGCCGGGCGACCGCGCAGGCAGATGGTCGGTTCCAGCATCAGCCGGGTCTGGAAGATGTCACTGCCGTGCCGGTCGCACCGGTCGCCGACGAACCGGTACCCCTCGCGGAGGAACGCCAGGGTGCTGTCCGGGCTGGGGTCGCTCGGCATGCTGCTCATCGGCTGCTCCTCGGGCGGCTCGGCGACCGGCGTCGACGGTCCGCTACTACCCGGGTCGGGCGGCGCGAATCCGGTCCGGTGCAGGTCGGCCCCGCCCTGGCCGGCCCGATCCGGTCGCGTGCCGGACGCCGACCCGGCCCGGTAACGCGCCAGGAGGGGCCAGCGGCGAACGCCGGGGAGGGGCCAGCGGCGAACGCCGGAGCTGGCCCCTCCCAGGGCGCGGAAAACCTGGTTGGCTCGGCGGCGAGCCGGTCGGGGATCCGCCGGCGCGGTGCCGCGGCCACGGCGACGGGGAGGACGGGATGGGCAACGACAGGACGGCGCACCGGCGGGTGGTGACCGGGCTCGACCCGCGCCGCGGGGGCCGCGAGGAGACGCTGATCGGGCCAGCGCGGCGGGCCGCGGCCCGGCCGCCCCGGTTCTTCACCGTGCACCTCGGCTTCGAGGCGGCCGACCCGTCCGCCGCCCGTGAGCTGGCCGTCGCGTACGCCGAGGCACTGAGCCTGCTCCGCCCGGAGCTGGCGCTCGGCGCGGCGGCCCTCTCCCCGGCGGACGCCTGGCATCGGGCGGAGCGGCTGTTCTGCGGGGCGGTCGGGCCCGACGGCGAGCGCTGCGCCGACGTGACCGGCCACCCCGGCTTCCACCACGCGCCCGGCCCCGGCGGTCTCGGTTGGGGCGACGGTGACTGAGCCGGTGCGCTCAGTCCAGGTCGAACTCGCCGTCCTGGGCGCCCGCGACGAACGCGTCCCACTCGGCCTGGGTGAAGACCAGCACCGGCCCGTCCGGCTCGGCCGAGTTGCGCATCCCGATCAGCTCGTCGACGAAGGCCACCTCGACCGCACCCGCGGAGGTGTCGCCCTCGGCCCGTTGCCAGACCGCCCGGGAGAGGTCGAAGTCGCCCTTGGGATGCTGACCCATCGTTGTTCCTCCATCGCCAGACGTCACCGGGGATCCCGGCCGGATCCCCATCGGGCAGGATAAGCGGATGCCGAGCCTGACCCGTGTAGAGGCGACCGCGCGTGGCGCGTTGATTACCGTCGAGTCCTACCAGGTGGACCTCGACCTGACCGGTGGCGGCGAGCGGTTCCGCTCCACCGTCACGATCCGGTTTCGGGCCACCCCGGGCGCCGAGACCTTCGCCGAGGTCAAACCCGCGCGACTGCTCGGGGTACGCCTCAACGACCGGGACCTCGACCCGGCCGTCCTCGACGACAACCGGCTGCCGCTGACCGGGCTGGCCGCGACGAACACGCTGACCGTCAGCGCCGAGATGGCGTACTCCAACACCGGCGAGGGGCTGCACCGCTTCGTCGACCCGGCCGACGGCGAGACGTACCTCTACGCGATGTCCTTCCTCGACGAGGTGCAGCGGATCTTCGCCGCGTTCGACCAGCCCGACCTCAAGGCCCCGGTGACCCTCTCGGTCACCGCGCCGCCGGAGTGGACGGTCGCGGCCAACGGGCCGGTGGCCGACCGGCCCGCGCCCGGGCGCTGGGAGTTCGCCCCCACCGCGCCGCTGGCCACGTACTTCTTCACGCTGATCGCCGGCCCCTGGCACGTACGGCACGACGCACACGACGGCATCCCGCTCGGCGTCTACTGCCGGCGGTCCCTGGCCGAGCACCTGGACGCCGACGCCGAGGAGATCTTCACCGTCACCCGGCAGTGCCTCGACCGGTTCCACCAGCTCTTCGCCGAGCGCTACCCCTTCGGCAAGTACGACCAGGCGTTCGTGCCCGAGTTCAACGCGGGCGCGATGGAGAATCCGGGCCTGGTCACCCTGCGCGACGACTACGTCTTCCGTTCCGCCGTCACCGATTCCGAGCGGGAGCTGCGGGCCACCACCATCGCGCACGAGATGGCGCACATGTGGTTCGGCGACCTGGTGACCATGCGCTGGTGGGACGACCTCTGGCTCAACGAGTCCTTCGCCGAGTACCTGGGCACCCGGGTCACCGCCGAGGCCACCCGCTTCGGCCAGGCGTGGACCACCTTCGCGATGCGCCGCAAGGCCTGGGGGTACGCGGCCGACCAGCGCCCCTCCACGCATCCCGTGGCGCCGGAGGAGGTGGCCGACGCGGCCCGGGCGCTGCTCAACTTCGACGGCATCTCGTACGCCAAGGGCGCCAGCGTGCTGCGCCAGCTGGTCGCCTGGGTGGGCGACGACGCCTTCCTGGCCGGGCTGAACGCGCACTTCGCCAAGCACCGGTTCGGCAACGCCACCCTCACCGACCTGCTCGACAGCCTGGCCGCCGCGAGCGGGCGGGACCTGGCCGACTGGGCCGAACGCTGGCTGCGCCGCAGCCAGGTCAACACGCTGCGGATGGAGACCGCGGTGGACGCCGACGGCCGGTGGACCGAGGTGGCGGTGGTGCAGACCGCGCCGGAGGCGTACCCGGTGCTGCGCCCGCACCGCATCAGGGTGGCCCGGTACGCCGCCGACGCCCCGGTGCAGCGCTTCGAGGTCGACCTCGACCCGGACGCCGAGCAGGGCCGCACCGAGCTGACCGAGCTGGTCGGGCAGGCGGCCACCGGGCTGCTGCTGCCCAACGCGGGCGACCTGACCTTTGCCAAGATCCGGCTCGACCCCGCCTCGGCGGACGCGGTGCCGATGCTGCTCGCCGGGCTGGACGATCCGCTGGCCCGCGCGCTGCTCTGGGGCGAGGCGCTGGATTCCGCCACCGACGGCGAGCGTCCGGTGGCCGGGTTGGTCGCGCTCATCGAGGCGGCCCTGCCGGCGGAGACCGAGGTCATCATCGCTGAGGATGTGCTCGCGCTCAGTCGCGACCTGGTCGACCGGTACCTGGATCCGGCGGCCCGGGACGCGGCCCTACGCCGGATCGCGCGGGCGTGCGCCGCGCTGCTGGCCGGCGCCCCGGCCGGCGGCTCGCTGCAACTCGCCGCGGCTCGGAGCCTGATCGGCGCCACCACCGACACCGGGCTGCTGGCCGGCTGGCTGGCCGGCCAGGACGTCCCGGCGGGGCTCGCGGTCGACGCCGACCTGCGGTGGGCCCTGCTGCGCCGGCTGGTGGTGCTCGGGGCGGCCGGCGAGCCGGAGATCGCCGCCGAGGCGGCCGCCGACCGCAGCGCCATCGGCGCCGAGCGGGCCGCGGCCTGCCGGGCCGAGCTGCCCGACGCCGACGCCAAGCGGGCCGCGTGGGAGATCATCACCAGCAACGTCGAACTCTCCAACCGCCTCGTCGAGGCGACCGCGGAGGGCTTCTGGCAGCCGGAGCAGGCCGAGCTGACCGCCGGCTACGTCGAGCGCTACTTCGCCGACATGCCGGCGGCGGCGCGGCTGCGTACCCCCTGGACGGCCAACCGGGTCGCCCGGCTGGCCTTCCCCCGCTACGCGGTGGCTCAGCGAACCCGGGATCTGGCCGCCGCGCTGCTGGCCCGTGACGACCTCGCGCCGGGCCTCCGACGAGAGGTGACCGACCGCGACGACGACCTGCGGCGCGCCCTCGTCGCCCGGACGGCGGTGGCTGCCGCCAGCGCCTGACCGCAGGTCGGCCGCCGGGGGTGGCGCACGTCAGGTGCGCCACCCCCGGCGCGGGCTCAGCGACCGGCCGTCACGACGGCGTCCCAGTCGATGACGTACCGCTGCTCGGGGCCGAGCGTCTTCTCCGGGTTCATCGCGATTCGGAGCAGCAGCGGCATCAGCACCGGCATCAACGCCCGCGCCACCGGACCCGGGGCCTTCGTGTGGTTGATCTTCGCCGCCCGTGCGGCGATCCCCTCCACCCGACCGCGCCGGAGCTGCTCGTAGGCGGCGAACGCGGACGGGAGGTCGGGCAGGTCACGCAGGCAGCGAGCGAGCTGCACGGCGCTCTCGATGGCCAGCGAGGCACCCTGGCCGGAACTGTTCGACGGCGCGTGCGCCGCGTCGCCGACCAGCACCATCCGCCCGCGGTGCCAGTGCCGGACCGGCGGCATGATGTGCAGGGAGCCCACCGTCAGCAGTTCGTCCTCGCGGCTGGTGCGCAGGAGCTCGCCGCCCGGGTCGTCGTCGCCGTACGCGGCCCGCAGCGTCCGCATCCAGTCGGCCGGCGGCACCGCGCGGGCCTCGGTGAGGCTCATCGGCCGTTCCTGCGGCAGGTTGGCGCCCCACCGGGTGCCGCCACCCGGCTCCGGCCAGTAGAGGTAGTAGGCGTTCCGGCCGTAGGCGAAGGTCATGGTGCCCGGCTCCGCCTCCACCTCGTGTCGCGCCACCGCCTCGAAGCCGAGCAGTCCGGTGAACCTCGGACCGGCCGCGTCCGAGTCGATCAGGGTGCGGACGGTTGACCGGATGCCGTCTGCGCCGATCAGGACGTCCGCCGTGGCCGTGCTGCCGTCGGCGAACCGGGCGGTGATCCCGCCGGCCGTCTCCCGTACGTCGACCAGGCGCTTGCCGTGCTCGATCACCACCCCCTCGGCGCGGGCGCGGTCGTGCAACGCGCGGTGCAGTTCGTTGCGGTGCACCACCTGCAACGGCGGCACGCCCGGCAGGCCCGGCAGCTCGATGCGCTTGCGGCCCACCGCCATCACCGTCCGGACGATCGGGGTGGCGATCGCGGTCACCGCCTGGTCCGCGTCGACGGCACGCAGCGCCGCGACGCCGTTGGGCGCGAGTGCGAGGGTGCCGCCGGCGCCGTCGCTGATGCTCGGGTACGCCTCGTGCACGGTGGCGGTGATGCCGGCGCGGTGCAGCGCCAACGCGGTCACCGGACCGGCGACGCCGCCGCCGATCACGATCGCTGTTCTCACTCTGGTCACGGTTCCCTCCCAGGGATCGTCGGTTGTCGGGCGTACGAACCGACCTGGAGGGAGCCCCGCTATCCTCGTGGTTGCCGCTTCGGGCTGGGCACTTCCGGTGTCGGTTCGAGGTAAGGGCCCCGGCCTGGTGTTGGCGCACCGTGCCGGGGCCGTCCATCACGGTGTGGCGTCGCTCCCCTCCCCGGCGCCCGGCTCCGCCGGGGACGTACCGGTCTCGTGGAAGGCTCGCCACTCGTCCAGGCCCGGGTAGCTGCCTGAGCTGAACTCGGCCAGCAGGCCGCGGATCCAGGCCGCCTCCGCCTCCTGGATGGCCAGGTCGTACTCCGACTCGACCAGGAACAGGCGCGGGACGGTGCGCAGGTGCTCGGCGAACGCGGCCCGATCGGCGGTGATCTGCTCCTCCAGCAGCGTCAGCCGCCGGCGCAGCAGGGTCGCCGCCTCGTCGGGGTGCAGCACGGCGAGCACCGACAGGCCGGCGCGGAAGCTCGACTGCTCCGCGACCGGGGTCGACACCAGCTCGCGGGTCCAGTCGACCAGCTCGGTCCGGCCGGAGTCGGTGATGCGGTAGACGGTGCGCTCGGGACGGCGGCCCTCGCGGACGCTCTCCACGGCCGCGATCAGGCCGTGCCGGTCCATGTTGCGGACGACCGTGTAGAAGGACCCCCACTTGATGCCCATGTCCTGGTCCTTGCCCCAGCCGCGGAGCGTCGTGGCGATCTCGTACGGGTGCATGGGCCGCTGGGCGAGGGCCGACAGCACGGCCAGGGCCAGCAGGTTGCCGACCTTCCGTTGCTGCGGCATGCCGTCCTCCGTCATTGCTCGTCTCCGATTACTTGTCGACGAGTATAAGCCTGGCCGGCGCGTCAGGGGAAGCCTCGACTTGAGCCGTCCGGCGGTGCGGACGTCGATCAGGGCCGAGACCGCCGGTACCGGGCCCCGGCCTACGATCGCGGGGTGGAGGAAGACATCCGGCGGATCGGGATCATGGGCGGCACCTTCGACCCGATCCACCACGGGCACCTGGTGGCGGCCAGCGAGGTGGCGGACCGGTTCGGCCTGGACGAGGTGGTCTTCGTCCCCACCGGGCAGCCCTGGCAGAAGGCGGACGAGCCGGTCAGCCCGGCCGAGGACCGCTACCTGATGACGGTGATCGCCACCGCCTCCAACCCGCGCTTCCAGGTGAGCCGGGTCGACATCGACCGGGGTCGCCCGACCTACACCGTCGACACGCTGCGCGACCTGCGCGCCGAGTACGGCCCGAAGGTGCAGCTCTTCTTCATCACCGGAGCGGACGCCCTGGAGCGCATCCTGTCCTGGAAGGAGGTGGACCGGATATTCGAGCTGGCGCACTTCATCGGGGTGACCCGCCCCGGCTTCGAGCTGTCCGACAAGCACCTCCCCGCGGACACGGTCAGCCTGGTGCAGGTCCCGGCGATGGCGATCTCCTCGACCGACTGCCGGGCGCGGGTCGCCCGGGGTGAGCCGGTCTGGTACCTGGTGCCGGACGGTGTGGTGCAGTACATCGCCAAACGGCGTCTCTACCAGCGGTGAATTCGGCGGGAATGTGAGCCTTTGCCCGGGTAATCGGCCAGAACTGACAAGTCGTTGCGCCGCCGGGTGTGAGACGCTTGGAGGGTCGCACGGTTGATCGAAGGAGAACGGTGACAGTTTCCGAACGCGCGCACGAGCTGGCGACGGCCGCCGCCCAGGCCGCGGCCGACAAGAAGGCACAGGACATCGTCATCATCGACGTGAGCGACCAGCTCGCCATCACCGACGCGTTCCTGCTGGCCGCCGCTCCGAACGAGCGACAGGTGCTCGCCATCGTCGACGCCATCGAGGAGCGGCTGCTGGAGCTGCCGGAGAAGGCCAAGCCGGTCCGGCGCGAGGGCGAGCGGGCCGGCCGGTGGGTGCTGCTCGACTACGTCGACATCGTGGTGCACGTGCAGCACACCGAGGAGCGCGAGTTCTACGCCCTCGACCGGCTCTGGAAGGACTGCCCGCAGGTCCCGTTCGAGGACCGCGACCTGGCCGACTCGGCCGCCGGCACCGCCAGCGCGGAATGACCCGTCTGATCATCTGGCGGCACGGCAACACCGACTGGAACGCCACCGGCCGGGTCCAGGGCCAGACCGACGTACCGCTAAACGACCTCGGCCGGGAGCAGGCCCGGGCCGCCGCGCCCGTGCTGGCCGCGCTGCGCCCGGACGCGATCGTCGCCAGCGACCTGCGCCGGGCCGCCGACACCGCCGCCGCCCTCGCCGCGCTGACCGGGCTGCCGGTCCGCACCGACGCCCGGTTGCGCGAGCGCCACTTCGGCCAGTGGCAGGGCCTCGCGCTCACCGAGGTCGCCGAGCGCTTCCCCGACGAGTACGCGCGCTGGCGCGCCGGCGACCCCGACCCGGGCGCCGGCATCGAGAGCCTCGACGACCTGGGCAAGCGGCTCGGCGCCGCCTTCCAGGACGCGGCCGACCTGGCCGTCGGCGGCACCGTCGTGGTGACCACGCACGGCGGCGGCGCCCGGCAGGGCGTCGGTCACCTGCTCGGCTGGGGTCACACCGTGCTGCGGACGGTCGGTTCGCTGGCCAACTGCCACTGGACCGAGCTGCGCCACGACGACGTCCGCGGTTGGCACCTGCGGGCGCACAACGTCGGGCTGATCACGCTGCCGGCGTTGACCGAGGCGGTCTGAGTCCTCCGGCCCGGGCGCGCCGTCCCGGCATCGGCTAGCGTGCCGGGCATGCCCGTCGCGGTCGTCACCGACTCCACCGCCTACCTTCCGCCCGAGCTGGTGCGCGCGTACCGGCTCACCGTCGTCCCGCTCACCGTGGTGCTGAACGGCGTGGAGGGGCTCGAAGGGGTCGAGGTGTCTCCCGACGACGCCAGCCGGGCACTGGGCGGCCGGCGGGTCGCCGCCAGCACGTCCCGGCCGGCGCCGGAACAGTTCGGGCAGGCCTACCGCGCGCTGCTGGCGGAGGGCGCCGAGGCGGTGGTCTCGGTGCACCTGTCGGCCGAACTCTCCGGCACGGTGGAAGCGGCCCGGCTGGCCGCCGCCGAGGTCGGCGACCGCGTCGCCGTGGTGGACAGCCGATCGACGGGGATGGGCCTGGGCTTTCCGGTGCTCGCCGCGGCGGCGGCCGCCGCCGGGGGCGCGGACCTCTCCGGGGTACGCCAGGCGGCGGTCGACGCGATCGCCCGGACCACCATCTTCTTCTACGTGGACACCCTGGAGTTCCTCCGCCGGGGCGGCCGGATCAACGCGGCCGAGGCGCTGCTCGGCACCGCCCTGTCGGTGAAGCCGATCCTGCACATGCCGGACGGCGCGATCGTGGTGCGGGACAAGGTGCGGACCGCCGGCCGGGGCCTGGCCCGCCTGGTCGACCTGGCGGTCGAGGCGGCCGGCGATGCCGAGGTGGACCTTGCGGTGCACCATCTCGCCGCCCCGCAGCGGGCCGAGCAGTTGGTGACGGCGTTGACCGGGCGGCTCGGCGACCGCCTGCACGACACGTACGTCACCGAGGCCGGCGCGGTGGTGGCGGCGCACGCCGGGCCAGGGCTGGCCTGCGTGGTGATCCACCGCCGCCCGGGCATCTCGAGATCTTGGACAGTCACCGCCAGCAGCGAACGGTGACTGTCCAAGATCCGAATACGCGGCGTGGGTGGCGCAATGGGAGCGGGCCACCCGCGCTCACGGCAGCGGCTGGGGCGGGTGGGGGCCGACGTATCGCGAGTCCGGCCGGATGATCTTCGGGTCGTCGGCCTGTTCCAGCACGTTCGCACACCATCCGATGACCCGGCTGGTGGCAAAGGTCGGCGTGAACATCTCCCGCGGCAACCCGCACAGGTGCATGACGACGCCGGCGTAGTACTCCACGTTGGTGTGCAGTTCCCGGCCGGGCTTCAGCTCCGCCAGCAAGGACAGGACCCGCTCCTCGACGGCCACGGCGAAGTCCACCAGATCCCCGCCGAGGTCCTGGGCGATCCCCTTGAGCATGCGTGATCGCGGGTCCTCCGTGCGGTAGATCGGGTGCCCGAACCCCATGATCCGCTCGCCGTTCAGGATGCGCGAGCGCAACCACGAATCGGCCCGGTCGACGGAGCCGATGGCATCGAGGGTGTCGAGGGCCCGGCTGGGAGCCCCGCCGTGCAGGGGGCCGGAGAGCGCGCCGAGGGCCCCGCCGACGCAGGCGTAGATGTCGGCACCGGTGGAGGCGATGACGCGGGCGGTGAAGGTTGACGCGTTGAAGCCGTGATCCACGGTCGCGATGAGGTAGCGCTCGATCGCCCGGGCGTGGCGTTCGGACGGCTCCTTGCCGGTGACCATGTAGAGGTAGTTCGCCGCGTGCGACAGATCGTCGCGCGACTCGATCGGCTCCAGACCCGCCCACAGCCGGTACAACGCCGCCAGCAGACTGGGCGTGAGGGCACAGAGCGCCATGGCCTGCGCCCGCCGGTCGGCCGGCGACGTGTCGTACAACGGGCGGGCTCCGGCGGCAAGGCCGGCGACGGCCAGCGCGGCGCGTAGCCCGCTCATCGGGTCCTGCGACCGGGAGGCCGCGGCGATGCCGGGCAGCGCGGCGGCGACGGCGGGCGGGATGTGGCGCAGCGGGGCGACTTCCTGTTGGAGCGCACTGTCCCCGTCGGGCAGGGCACCGTCGATCAGCAGCGCCCAGACGTCCTCCAACGTGCGGCGCTCGGCCAGTTCGATCGCGGAGTACTGCCGGTAGTGGTAGAAGCCCTCGCGGCCGCGCACGCGGCCGATCGTGGTGTCGGTGACGACGACGCCGGCGAGGCCCCGGGGAGCGGTGATGGTGTCAGTCATGCCGGCAGCCTCACGTTGCCGGACGGGGCGGTCAACATTGATCCAGTCAATGTGAGAGCATGGCCACATGTCGGAGGACCAATTGCTGACGACGGCCGAGGTGGCCCACCGCCTGCGTATCAAGCCGGAGACGATCTACGCCTACGTCAGCCGAGGGTTGCTTGACAGGGTCAAGGTTCCCGGCGAGCGGATCAGCCGCTTCCGGCTGGTCGACGTCGAGCGGCTGGCGGCCCGCACCCAGGCGACCCGGCCGGAACGCGATGCCGCGCCCGCCATGCGGACCGGCACGACGCTGATCGCGTACGGGCGGCTCCACTACCGGGGGTTGGACGCGGCCAGGCTCGCGCCGGTGACCCCGTTCGAGGAGATCGCGCGGTGGCTCTGGACGGGCGAACGGCCGGCGAAGCCTTTTGTGGCGTCCGCAGAGACCGTCGAGCGGGCGAGGCAGGCGAGCAGTCACCTGCCGGCCCAGGCCCGACTCTTCGATCGGCTGCCGGTGATCGTCGCCGTCGCGGCCGCGATGGATCCGCTCCGCTTCGACCTGGCGCCCGCCACCGTGACGGGTCTCGCGCCCGCGCTGCTGTCCACCATGGTCGACGCCCTGCCGCTCGCGGGCGAAGCAGCCCCGGACGACGGCCTGGCGGCCCGTTTGTGGCTGCGGTTGACCGACCGGCCGGCCTCCGTAGCGGGCCTCCGCGCGCTCAACGCCGCCCTCGTCCTACTCGCCGATCATGACCTGGCCGCCTCGACCATCGCGGTACGGGTTGCGGCCTCGACCCGGGCAAATCCCTACGCGGCCGTGCTGGCGGGCCTCGGCGCGCTGGACGGGCCGATGCACGGGGCGGTGGGCAGCAGCGTCTACCGGATGATCGGCGCGGCGCTGCGGGAAGGGGCGCCGGCCGCGGTCGCCGAGTGGCTCCGGAGCGGCGGCCTGCCCGGGTTCGGGCACTTGCTGTACCCGGCGGGTGATCCGCGGGGAGCGGCCCTCCTCGAACTCGTCGCGGCACTGCCGCTCGAGGGCGAGCTGCGGCGGGCCGTCGACGACCTGATCGCCACGGCGGCGCGGCGGGGCGTCCTGCCCAATGTCGACTTCGCCGTCGCCGCGTTGGCGCATGCGACCGGCATGGGCCCGGGTGCCGGGGAGGTGATCTTCGCGATCGCCCGGACGGCGGGCTGGGTCGCCCACGTCATCGAGGAGTACACCCAGCCGGCCAACCGGTTCCGCTGGAGCAGCGGCTACACCGGGCCACCGCCCGAATCGGCGTGAACTCCCTTTCCGGGCTGACTGCCCCGTGCGGTGCTGCCGGCGGGCCCTCCGCCTCGCGTGATAGCACAGCATGGGCTTGATCAGGCGTTTGTCCACAGGGAGGCGCTCCGTCCACAGGACGACCACCGGGACCTGAACGCCACCCCTGGTCCGGCCTAGCCTCGCGCCGTGTCCGACGACGAGGAAAGCGCGGTGCGACGACGGCTGGCCCGGCTGTTCGAGCCGAGTTCGCGCCACGAGCCGGCCTGGCCGATCGTCGACCTGGTCCCGGCGACGCCCCGGCGCGAGGCGGGAGCGCGGTCGCTGCCGGGCCAGCCCGACGCGATCGTGCCGCCCGCGGCCGGGCCCGCCTCGCGCTTCGGGCCCGCGTCGCGCTCCGCGCTGGTGGACTCAGACGCGCCGGCGCCGCGTGCGGCCGGCCTCGCCGAGGCCACCCTCGCCGACGAGGCCGAGCAGGAGTCGCCGCGCACCGGTCGGCTCTCCCGGCTGCCGGGGCCGGGCGCCTTCGACCCCGGCCGGCGCGGGGTCCGGGCGCTGGCGGTCGTCGCCGCCGTCGTGGTGCTGGTCGCCGGGGTCTGGGCCTGGCGGTCCCGGCCGCGCGCCGAGCCGGTCCGACCGGCGGCGACGGTCGCCGCGCCCGACGAGGCGCAGCCGTCCCCGGCCGCGCCGTCCGGAGCGGGCGGCGAGGTGGTGGTCGCCGTCGCCGGCAAGGTACGCCGTCCCGGGCTGGTCCGGCTGCCGGCCGGCGCCCGGGTCGGCGATGCCGTCGAGGCGGCCGGCGGCGCGCTGCCCGGGGTGGATGTGGCCCTGCTCAACCCGGCCCGCAAGGTCACCGACGGCGAGCTGATCCTGGTCGGCGTGGCCGCCCCGCCCGGCCAACCGGGTCAGCCCGCGCAGCCCGGTCAGCCGGCGGGCGGCCCGGCGGCCGGCGGCGGTACGCCGGGCGGCCTGGTCAACCTGAACACCGCCACGCTTGCCGAGCTCGACGCGTTGCCCGGCGTCGGCCCGGTGCTCGCCCAGCGGATCCTCGACCACCGTGAACGCCACGGCGGGTTCCGGTCGGTCTCCGGCCTCCGCCAGGTCGAGGGCATAGGCGACGCCCGGTACGAGCAGCTCAAGGACCTGGTGACGGTGTGAGCGCCGCGCGGGACTCCGACCCCCGTGAGGTTCCCGACCTGCGACTGGCCGGCCTGGCCGTGGCGGCCTGGCTCGCCGCCCTGGCCGGGCTGCACCAGAGCGCGGCGACCATGGCCACGCTCGCCGCCGGTGCCGCTGGCCTTGCCGTCCTCCTCGGCCTGTACCTGTGCGGCCTGCTGGGCCGGCCGGCCGCTCCCGTCCGCCGGTACGGCTGGATCGCGGTCGCCGTGCTGCTCGGGGTGGTCTGCGGCGCGGCGGCCACCGCCGCCCGGGTCGCCGTCCGCGACGCCGCGCCGGTGCGGGCGCTCGTCGACGAGCGGGCCCTGGTCACCGTCGAGCTGGTGGTCCGGGACGACCCGCGCCCGATCCGGGGTGCCGCCGGCCGGCCGTCCACCGTGCTCCTTCGCGCCGACCTGGTACGCCTCACCGACTCCGCCGGACGCCAGGTCGCCGGGTCGGTGCGCGGCCTGGTGCTGGCGTCCGATCCCGCCTGGCGTGCGCTGCTGCCGGGACAGCGGGCAACCGCCCGGGGACGGTTGTCGGCCCCGCGCGGCGGGGACCTGACCGCGGCGGTGCTCTCGGCGAACGGGCCACCCACCCGGCACGGCGTGCCGCCCTGGCCGCAGCGGGCCGCCGGCGCCCTTCGCGCCGGGTTGCAACGCGCCTGCGAGCCGCTTCCCGACGAGCAGGGTGGCCTGTTGCCCGGCCTGGTCGTGGGAGACACCAGCCGGCTGCCGCCGACAGTGGAGGAGGATTTCCGAACCACCGGGATGACCCATTTGAACGCGGTGTCCGGTTCCAACGTGGCCATCGTCGTCGGTGCGGTGCTGCTGCTCGCCCGCTGGGCCCGAGCCGGCCCGTGGACGGCCGCCGTCCTCTGCGTGGCCGCCCTCGTCGGGTTCGTCATCCTGGTCCGGCCGTCCCCGAGCGTGGTCCGGGCCGCCGCGATGGGGGCGATCGGCCTGGCCGCGCTCGCCGCCGGGCGACCCCGGGCCGCGCTGCCGGCGCTCGCCGCCGCGGTGACCGTGCTGGTGCTGATCGACCCCGACCTGGCCGGGGACCCGGGGTTCACGCTCTCCGTCTGCGCCACGGCCGGGCTGCTGCTGCTCGCCCCCGGGTGGCGGGACGCGCTGCGTCGCCGGGGAGTGCCGGTGGGGTTGGCCGAGGCGCTGGCGGTGCCGGCCGCCGCCCAACTCGCCTGCGGGCCGGTGATCGCCGGTCTCTCGGGGACGGTGAGCCTGGTGGCGGTGCCGGCGAACCTGCTCGTGGTGCCGGCGGTCGCGCCCGCCACCGTGCTGGGCGTGATCGCCGCCGTGGCATCGCCGATCTGGCCGGCAGGCGCGGAGTTCGCCGCCTGGCTGGCGAGCTGGCCGGCCTGGTGGCTGGTGGTCGTCGCCCGGCAGGGGGCGCGACTGCCGGGCGGGACGCTGCCCTGGCCGGGCGGGGTGACCGGCGCGCTGCTGCTGACCGCCGTCAGCGTGGCGCTGCTGCTCGTCGCCCGGCGCCGGGCGCTCCGGCGGCTCGTCGCGGTCTGCGCGGCGGCGGTGGTGCTCGGTACGCTCCCGGTCCGGCTGCTGGCCGCCGGTTGGCCGCCACCCGGCTGGGTGATCGTGGCCTGCGCGGTGGGGCAGGGTGACGCGGTGGTGCTGCCGGTCGCCGCCGGGCGGGCGGTGGTGGTGGACGCCGGCCCGGAGCCGGCCGGGGTCGACGCCTGCCTGCGCCGGCTCCGCGTACGCGAGGTTCCGCTGCTGGTGGTCAGCCACTTCCACGCCGATCACGTGGGCGGGATCGCCGGGGTGTTCCGCGGGCGCCGGGTGGCGGACGTGGTGACCCCGGAGTGGTCGGAGCCGCCCTTCGGCGTGTCCGAGGTACGCGCCGCCGCGCGGACCGGTGGCGCCGGGTTGCGTGCCGTGCCGGCGGGCTGGCGCTGGCGGGCCGGGGGAGTGGAGCTGACCGTCATCGGGCCGCCGTACCCGCTGCGGGGCAGCCGGTCGGATCCGAACAACAACTCGCTGGTGCTGGCGGCCAGGGTGGCCGGGGTGCGGATCCTGCTGCCCGGCGACGCCGAGACGGAGGAGCAGCGGGCGCTGCTGGAGGCCGCACCGCCCGGCGCGGTCCGGGCCGACGTGCTGAAGGTCGCCCACCACGGCTCGGCGTACCAGGATCCGGAGTTCCTGGCGGCGGTCCGGCCGGCCGTCGCGCTGGTCTCGGTGGGCGTCGGCAACGACTACGGGCACCCCAACCCGGGCCTGCTCGACCGGCTGGGCCGGGCCGGCGCCCGGGTGCTGCGGACCGACACGGACGGCGACATCGCCGCGGTACGCGACGGTCCCGGCCTGGCGGTGGTGACCGGCGGCGTCCCGCTGGGCCGGCACCGGTGAGCGCGCTCGGCGGCGCCCGCCGGAGCGGCCGAGGCGACTTGTTGGCATAGAAGGTGGATCGACTCAAATGTCTGGATTCGCGCTGAGTGCGGGCTCCAGCGTCACGGCCGCCGATGAGCAGGCACGATCCGGCCGGAGGCCGTGCGAGTATGGGCGACGTGACCCCCGCCAGCCTGCCTCCTATTCTGCTCGTTCTCGGCGACGAGGAACTGCTCGCCACGCGCGCGGTCACCGAAGCCGTCGCCCGGGCCCGCAGTGTCGATCCGGACGTGGACGTCCGCGACTACCAGGCCGGTTCCCTGACGGTGGGTGAGATCGACGAGATGCTGAGCCCGTCGCTGTTCGGCGGGCGACGGGTGCTCGTGCTCCGGTCCGGCCAGGACGCCCGCAAGGACCTGGTCACCGCGCTGCTGGCGTACGCGAAGCACCCGGATCCCGACGTGCAGCTGGTGGTGCTGCACCTCGGCGGCGCGAAGGGGAAGGCGTTCGCCGACGGGCTGCGCGCGGCGGGCGCGACGGTGGTGCCGGCGGCGAAGCTCAAGGGGCACCGGGAGCGGGTCGCCTTCGTGCGGGACGAGATCCGCCGCAACGGGGGAAAGTGCACCGAGGACGCCGCCGAGGCGCTGATCGCCGCAGTCGGCACCGACCTGCGGGAGCTGGCTGCCGCCTGCTCGCAGCTCGTCGCCGACACCGACGGGCGGATCGGGGCGGACACGGTGGCCCGCTACTACCGGGGCCGGGTGGAGGTGAGCGGCTTCACCGTCGCCGACGCGACGATGGTCGGTGACGTTCCCGCCGCCCTGGAGGCGCTGCGCTGGGCGCTGCACGTCGGTGTCGACCCGGTGCCGATCGCCGACGCGCTCGCCGACGGCGTGCGTACGGTGGCGCGGGTCGCGTCCGCCGGGCGGGGCAGCCCGTACCAGCTGGCAAGCAGCCTGGGCATGCCGGCGTGGAAGATCGAGCGGGCCCAGCGGCAGGGCCGGGGCTGGACCCCGGAGGGCCTGGTCGAGGCGATGCGGGTGGCCGCCGAGTGCAACGCGGCCGTCAAGGGGGGCGCCGACGACCGGGCGTACGCGCTGGAGCGGGCGGTGTTCTCCGTCGCCGCGGCCCGGCAGGGCGGGGCCCGGTGACCCGACCGGCTCGGTCCTGGGCGACGGTGCCGAGCGACGAGGAGCGGTACCGCCCGCTCTACGCGCGGGTGCTCGGGCTGCGCTTCGTCAACCCGGGCGGGGTGCTCTGCTTCCTCTTCTTCGAGGGGACGGTGGCGCTCGCTGTGCTGCTGGCCCTCGCCGAGCTGGTCAGCTGGTGGGCGGTGCTGGTGCTGCCGGCCGTGGTCGCGGCGATGGTGAAGCTCAACGACCTGGTCGCCGAGGTGGTGATCCGCACCGCGGCCCAGGTGCCGGAGCAGGAGCGGGACCGCTTCCGCCGGCAGATCGAGCCGGTGGTCGGGCGGGCCCGCGTGCCCACCGCGGCTCGGGCGCTGCCCGGCGGGCGGCGGAGGCAGCGGCCCTGAAACGCCGACAGCCGGAAGCCCCGGGTTGTCCCCCCGGGGCTTCCGGTCAGCGTTGAGAAGCGCTCGTCAGGCCGAGAACGAGGCGACGCGCTTGGCGATCGCCGACTTCCGGTTGGCCGCCTGGTTGGCGTGGATGACGCCCTTGCTGGCAGCCTTGTCCAGCTTGCGGGTTGCGTCCCGCATCAGGGTGGTGGCCAGCTCGGCGTCGCCAGCCTCGGCAGCCTCGTGGAACTTCCGGATGGCGGTCTTCAGCGACGACTTGACCGACTTGTTACGCAGCCGGCGCTTCTCGTTCTGCCGGTTGCGCTTGATCTGGGACTTGATGTTCGCCACGCGACAGCCTCGTCTTGATAGCTCGGGTTGGTCTGCTTTCGCGCACGACGAGCATGCGTCATCGCCGCGCGAAAAGCCAGGTTACCAGGTCGGCCGGGACGAGCCAAAACGGCTCACGCCGGGACGAGCCAAAACGGTTCACGCCCAGCCCCGCCGGGCGGCCAGCCAGCCGAGCGCCTGCTCGCCGCTCCACCGCTGGTGGGTGCGGATGTGCGGGGAGGCCGTCGACGGCCCGGCGGCGGCGCTGGTCAGGAGGTATCCGGACAGCGCCGCGAGGGTGACGTCCAGCGCGTCGGCCGGGGCGCCGGCCGACGCCGGGTGGGTGGCGAAGGCCAGGTCCGCGTCCAGGCCGCTGGCGTACGCCGTGACCAGCAGGCCGGCCAGGTCGAACCAGCCCGGCCCGTGGCAGAGCCAGTTCCAGTCGCAGATCCACGCCCGCCCCGCCGGGTCGATCAGGACGTTGTCCACCCGCAGGTCGCAGTGGGCCAGCCCGCCGTGCTCGGCGTAGCCGGGAAGCCGGGACTCCAACGCGACCAGCTCGCCCAGCGGGGCCCAGGCGGGCAGGTCCGGGGTCGGCTCACGGCCGGCAGCCACCTCGCCCCACCAGAGGATGTCGTCGCGGGCCAGGTCGGTGAGGCGGGGCAGCCCGAGCGCGACCAGGTCCGGGGGCGGCTCGGCGAGCGCGGCGGCCACCTCGGCGTACGCGGCGAGGGCGGCGTGCAGCTCGGCCGGGTCCCAGGGCAGCCGGGGCGTCCGCCCGTCGATCGCGTCCAGGGCGAGCGCGTACCAGCCGGCCTCGGTGAGCGCCCAGCGCGGCCGGGGGACCGGCAGGCCGGCGGGGAGCCGGGCCAGGATCGCCGCCTCGTGGGCGTACCAGTCGACCAGGTGGCGCTGCTCGGCCAGCGCCGCCGCCTTCACGAAGACCCCGCCGCCGTCGGGACCGGTCAGCACCGCGGCGAAGCCCCGGGTGAAGCCGGCACCGGCCGGCCGGACCGCCACCGGGGGCCCGCCGAGCCGGGCCGTCAGCGCCTCCCGCAGTCCCGCCGGCAGCTCCGCCCACGCGGGGCGGACGGCCGTCGCGTCGTACGGCACCGGGGGCAGGGCGATCGGTGGCACGTCACCATGCTGCCCCACCGGAGTGTCGTACGCCGCTGGCAGCATCCAGGGCGTGGAGATGGACGAGTTCTGGGCGCTGATCGAGGCCTCCGACGACGGCAGCCGGACGCCCGACGAGCGGCTGGCCTGGCTCACCGACCGGCTGGCCGAGCGGCCCGCCGGGGACGCGGTGGAATTCGCGCTCCGGCTGGACGAGGCGCGGGCCCGGGCGGACACCTGGCGGCTGTGGGGTGCCGCCTCGCTGATCTGCGCCGGGCTCTGCTCCGACGACGGCTTCCACTACTTCCAGGCCTGGCTGGTCGGGCTCGGGCGGGAGACGTTCGAGCGGGTCGTCGCCGATCCGGACATGCTCGCCGACGTGCCGCAGGTGCGGCGGCTCGCCGGCCGGCGGGTCGACGGGTGGGACGACGACGAGTGGCCGGACTGGGAGGGCCTGGACTACGTCGCCGACGAGGCGTACGAGCGGATCACCGGCGCGGCCGACGCGGTCGACGACGAGGCCGAGGCGCGCGGGCGGGAGCTGGGCTGTTCGCCCGATCCACGCGACGAGGAGTGGGACCTGCACGACCCGACCGAGCTGGGCCGCCGCTACCCGCGGCTGGCCACGATGTTCCCGCTGCCGTCGGCGCGGCGGGTTGCCGGCCGGAGTGTCTGGGAGACTGCCAGGCCATGAGGACCGACGACTTCTGGCAGCTGATCGACCAGGCCCGGGCCGGGGCCGGGGGCGAGGCCCACGCGGTCGCCGCCCGCGCGGTCGCCCTGCTCGCGGAGCGCGAGCCGGAGGAGATCGTCGGGTACGCCCACCACCAGCAGCGGGTGCTCGCCGCCTCCTACCGGGTCGACCTGTGGGGCGCGGCGTACCTGATCAACGGGGGCGCCTCGGACGACGGCTTCGAGTACTTCCGGGGCTGGCTGATGGCGCAGGGCCGGCCGGTCTTCGCCCGGGCCGTCGCCGACCCGGATTCGCTCGCCGAGCTGCCCCAGGTCCGGGCCGCCGCGCTCAGCGGCGAGGAGTTCGAGTGCGAGGAGATGCTGGCGGTGCCGTGGGAGGCGTACCGGAAGGCGACCGCGGCGGAGCTGCCGGCGGACCGCGCGCCGGTCCCGGTGCCCGACCTGAACGACTTCTGGGACTTCGACGACGAGGGGGAGGTCACCCGGCGGCTGCCCCGCCTCGCCGCACTCTTCGCCGCACCGCCGCAGGAGTGACCGGGGCGGGCCGGCGTCCCGGGCGACGTGGGAGCATAGAGGGGGCCGGCGTCGCGCCGGCCCGCTCACGTCAGCCGACCAGAACGGACCGCTGTGCCACCGACGCTCGATCCCGGCGCGAACGCTCCTGGTGCCACCGACCCGGCGCGCATCAGGAACTTCTGCATCATCGCCCACATCGACCATGGGAAGTCGACCCTGGCCGACCGGATGCTGCAGCTCACCGGCGTGGTCGATCCCCGGCAGATGCGCGCCCAGTATCTCGACCGGATGGACATCGAGCGCGAGCGCGGCATCACCATCAAGAGCCAGGCCGTCCGCATGCCGTGGACCATCCGGGAGGGCGACCGGGCCGGCGAGACCGCCGTGCTCAACATGATCGACACCCCGGGTCACGTCGACTTCACCTACGAGGTGTCCCGGTCGCTCGCCGCCTGCGAGGGCGCGATCCTGCTGGTCGACGCCGCCCAGGGCATCGAGGCGCAGACCCTGGCCAACCTCTACCTGGCCCTCGAGAACGACCTGCACATCATCCCGGTGCTCAACAAGATCGACCTGCCGGCCGCCCAGCCCGAGAAGTACGCCGAGGAGCTGGCCCACCTGATCGGCGGAGACCCGGCGGACTGCATCAAGGTCTCCGGCAAGACCGGCGAGGGCGTGCCGCACCTGCTGGACGAGATCGTCCGGCAGTTCGTGCCGCCGGTCGGCGAGGCCGAGGCCCCGGCCCGCGCGATGATCTTCGACTCGGTGTACGACGTCTACCGGGGCGTGGTCACCTACGTCCGGGTGATCGACGGCCGGATCGAGGCCCGCGACCGGATCAAGATGATGTCCACCGGCGCCGTGCACGAGTTGCTGGAGATCGGCGTCATCTCGCCGGAGATGCAGAAGGCCAACGCGCTCGGCGTCGGCGAGGTGGGCTACCTGATCACCGGCGTGAAGGACGTGCGCCAGTCCCGGGTGGGTGACACGGTCACCATCAACACCCGGCCGGCGACCGAGGCGCTGGGTGGCTACAAGGACCCGAAGCCGATGGTCTACTCGGGCCTCTACCCGATCGACGGCTCGGACTACCCCAACCTGCGTGACGCGCTCGACAAGCTCAAGCTCAACGACGCCGCGCTGACGTACGAGCCGGAGACCTCCGGCGCGCTCGGCTTCGGCTTCCGTTGCGGCTTCCTCGGCCTGCTGCACCTGGAGATCATCCGGGAGCGGTTGGAGCGGGAGTTCAACCTCGACCTGATCTCGACCGCGCCGAACGTGGTCTACCGGGCCATCCAGGAGGACGGCGAGGAGGTCGTGGTCACCAACCCGAGCGAGTACCCGACCGGGAAGATCGCCGAGGTGTACGAGCCGACGGTCCGGGCCACCGTGCTGACCCCGAACGACTACGTCGGCGCGGTGATGGAGCTGTGCCAGGGCCGCCGGGGCAGCCTGCTCGGCATGGACTACCTCTCCGCCGACCGGGTGGAGCTGCGCTACACCCTGCCGCTGGCCGAGATCATCTTCGACTTCTTCGACCAGCTCAAGAGCCGTACCAAGGGCTACGCCTCGCTGGACTACGAGCCCTCCGGCGAGCAGGCCTCCGACCTGGTCAAGGTGGACATCCTGCTGCACGGCGAGCCGGTGGACGCGTTCAGCGCCATCGTGCACAAGGAGAAGGCGTACAACTACGGCACGACGATCGCGGCGAAGCTGCGCGCGCTGATCCCGCGCCAGCAGTTCGAGGTGCCCATCCAGGCCGCCATCGGCAGCCGGGTGATCGCCCGGGAGACGATCCGCGCCATCCGCAAGGACGTGCTCGCCAAGTGCTACGGCGGTGACATCAGCCGTAAGCGCAAGCTGCTGGAGAAGCAGAAGGAGGGCAAGAAGCGGATGAAGATGGTGGGCCGGGTGGAGGTTCCCCAGGAGGCCTTCATCGCCGCGCTCTCCTCCGACTCCGGGGACGGCAAGCCCGCCGGCAAGAAGTAGCCCCTCCGGTACGTCGACGAACGGCCGGCGCCCCGCCAGGTGACCTCTATCCGGGTTCCCGTGCGGGGCGCCGGCCGTTCTCGCGTCTGGCCGGAGGGCCGCGGCATCGGTCCCGGCGGGTCCCCGGCATCGATCGTCGACATCGGGCATGGGTCGAACCGGTTTGGCTTTTCGGCGGGTCGGGAACTTACCGCTCACGACAGGAACCACACAGAACGTGTGAAACTTCTTGGGAGGAGACGACCATGACCGTCACGGGTATCATCACCGCACTGATCGTCGGTCTGATCATCGGTGCGCTGGGCCGCCTGGTCGTGCCGGGCCGGCAGAACATGCCGATGTGGCTGCACATGCTGATCGGCGTCGGCGCCGCGCTGCTCGGCACCGTCATCGCGCGGGCCTCGGGTTTCGCCGATACCGCTGGTATCGACTGGCGTGAGCTGCTGCTGCAGGTCGTGCTGGCCGCCGTCGCCGTGGCCATCGTGGCCGGTGTGGGTGGTCGGCGCAGTGTCTCGCGCTACTGACCCACCTGTGAAACGCCGGGCCCGCTCCAGCAGCAGCTCCCCGGTGCGGTGGTCCGGGTAGGCCTCGGCCAA
>NZ_JBEYER010000047.1:0-57108 GCF_040634005.1 Micromonospora sp. NPDC007271 | reverse complement strand
GCTGCCGGTGCTGCTGCTGCCCGGTGACATCTTCGCCACCCGGCCGGCCAACCCGGTCCTGCAGGAGCTGGAGGACACCCGCTCCTACGACATCAGCGTCACCGACGCGCTCCGCCCGGTCAGCCGCTACTGGGACCGGATCAACCGACCCGAGCAGCTGCCGGCGGGGCTGCTGGCCGCGATGCGGGTGCTCACCGACCCGGTGGAGACCGGCGCGGTCACCCTCGCCCTGCCGCAGGACGTGCAGGCCGAGGCGTACGACTGGCCGGAGGAACTGTTCGCCGAGCGCACCTGGCACGTGCCCCGCCCTCGCCCGGACGACGCGGCCGTGCGACGGGCGGCCCGGATCGTCACGGCGGCCCGGTGCCCGGTGGTGGTGGCCGGCGGTGGGGTGATCTACAGCGGCGCGACGA
This sequence comes from Micromonospora sp. NPDC007271, assembly GCF_040634005.1. Lineage (NCBI taxonomy): Bacteria > Bacillati > Actinomycetota > Actinomycetes > Micromonosporales > Micromonosporaceae > Micromonospora > Micromonospora sp. NPDC007271. The sequence goes on along the minus strand of NZ_JBEYER010000047.1, from coordinate 56,695 downwards.
AGGCGCTGCGCGAGTTCGCCGAGCGGCACGGCGTACCGGTGGTGGAGACCCAGGCCGGCAAGGGCGCACTGCCGTACGACCACCCGCTCTGCCTCGGGGCGGTCGGGGTCACCGGCACCGACACCGCCAACGAGGTGGCCGCGAACGCCGATGTGGTGCTCGGAATCGGTACCCGCTACAGCGACTTCACCACCGCCTCCGGCACGCTGTTCGGCGACGCCCGGTTCGTCAACCTGAACATCACCGGCTTCGACGCCGCCAAGCTCTCCGGTATCCAGGTCGTCGGCGACGCCCGGGAGAGCCTCGCCGCGTTGGACGCGGCCTGCGGCGACTGGGCCACCGCGCCGGCGTACCGGTCGACGGTCGCGGAGCTGGGCGCCCGGTGGGCGGCCGTGGTGGACCGCGCCCGGCACGCCGAGCCGGACGCCGCGCCGACGCAGGCGGCGGTCATCGGCGCGGTCAACGACGCCGCCGGTCCGCGGGACGTCGTGGTGTGCGCGGCCGGCTCGATGCCCGGTGACCTGCACAAGCTGTGGCGCGGCACCGACCCGAAGTCCTACCACGTCGAGTACGGCTACTCCTGCATGGGCTACGAGATCGCCGGCGGTATCGGGGTGAAGCTGGCCGCCCCCGACCGGGAGGTGTTCGTCCTGGTTGGCGACGGCTCCTACCTGATGCTGCCGAGCGAGCTGGTCACCGCGGTCGCCGAGGGCGTCAAACTGGTCGTGGTGCTGGTCGACAACCAGGGCTTCGCCTCGATCGGCCGGCTCTCCGAGAGCGTGGGCGCGCAGCGGCTCGGCACCGCGTACCGGGACCGGTCCGGCGGCCCGCTCCCGGTCGACCTGGCGGCGAACGCGGCCAGCCTGGGCGCCGAGGTGATCCGGGTGCGCACGATGGCTGAGCTGCGCGCCGGGCTGACGGCGGCGAAGGCGGGGGACCGGACGACGGTCGTGCACGTCTCGACGGACCCGATGGAGCCCGGCCCGGCCGGCGGCGCGTGGTGGGACGTGCCGGTCGCCGAGGTGTCGGCCGTGGCGGCGGCGCGGGCCGCCCGGGCCGCGTACGATGCGGGCCGCAAGGCGCGCCGCGCGCACCTGCGCCCTTCCTGAGAGGTGGGATCGGTGTTCCTCGGTGACTGGCTGGGCTCGCTGCTGGGTGGCCTGGTCGTCGGTGTGGTCGGCGACTGGCGGAGGCGCCGGGCCCATTCGCGGGCCGAGGCGGACGCGGCGCAGGCAGAGCCGGTCAGGCTGACGGTGGCGCTCCGCCGTCTCGATCGACGGTTCGTCGCCGGGCGCTGGCGGCACGGAAAGGCGGTGGTCCGCCCCGGGGAGATTCGTTGGGCGCCCCGGTGGCCGAGGATGGGACGGCGCTTCGCCCTGCGCGACGTGGTCTTCGCGGATCGGCGGCGGTCGACCATTCCGGAGCAGTGGTTTCTCAACGCGGGTCTCGTGATCGTCGAGTGCTCGGCAGCCACCGGCCGGTACGAACTGGCGGTCTTCCCGGAGGACATGCGCTTCCTGCGCCCCGAGGTCGGTGACCGGCTGCGTCCGGTGGCCGGCCCGCCCGGCGCGTGATCGCCGGCACGGGTCGGGTCAGGCCGCGGGCGTGACCTGCGCCGGTGCCCGGTCGGGCTGCGGCGCCTGCTCCGGCGGAACGCGCCGGGACGCTGGCCGGGGCAGTGCGGTGGACCGCTCGGCCGGGGAGTCCAGGTCGGCGGCCGGTTCGACCCCCGCTGGTTCGACCCCCGCTGGTTCGACCCCCGCTGGTTCGACCCCGGCCGGTTCGGCCCCGGCCGTAGGCGGGCCGCCCCGCGCCGCCCGCAGCCCCTCCTGGGCGCGGTTCCAGGCGGCGCACGGCCAGGCCGCGCCGAAGCAGCTGCCGTTGTCGCAGGCGCCGTTCTCGTCGGGCTGGTGGGTGTCGGCCACTGCGGTGGCGAGCCGCCACAGCAGCGGGTCGCTCACCTCGGCCGGCCGGTCGTCGCGATCTGTGCTGGCATCAGACATGATGGGTCCCCTCTTCGAGCGGCACCCTTCCTTTCCAGTCCGGTCCTCGGCCAAACCTGCAATCCATAGGTTCAGGGTTCGAGTCCCTGGCGGCCCACTCCTCTGCAGGTCAGCGGCCCTTTGCGGGGTCGCTGTTGCCGTGAGTCGGGCCGGTACAGCAGCGAAGTACAGCAGTAGGGCCTTACCGGTCCAGTGCGCTGCCGAGCCGCTTGAGCGCGTCGCGGGTGGCCGCCGAGGACGCCACCGTGTAGATCTCCATGGTGATGGCGAACTGCGCGTGCCGGAGGATCTGCATCGCCACTCGGGGATGCACGTCCAGATCCGCCAGGAGTGAGGCGCAGGTCCGTCGGGCGTCCCGGACGGTGATACGCCGGACTCCGGCCGCGTCACAGCGCCGGTCCCAGAAGCGGTTGAAGTTGCGCGGCTCGACCGGCCGGCCGTAGCGGGTGGTGAAGATCAGGTCCGAGGGCTGCCAGGCCGGGCCAGCGGTGTCCCGGGCGGCGCCCTGGGCGGCACGGCGGCGGTCGAGCGCCACGGTGCAGATGTCCGGCAGCGGCAGGGTGGCGTCCGAGGCGGCCGTCTTCGTCTCCCGGTGCAGCAGTTCGGCACCGACCCGCTGGAGCTGCCGATCGATGGTCAACTCCCCCGCGTCGAGGTCGACGTCAGCCCAGGTCAGCCCCAGCATCTCGCCCTTGCGCAGACCGAGCACCAGGACCAGGACGTACGCGGCATAGAGCGGGTCGTCGTCGGCACGGGCCGACTCCAGGAAGCGCCGCGCCTCGTCGCTCGTCCACGCCTTCCGCTTGCGCTTCCGCACCGGTGGCAGCTTCACCAGGGACGCGACGTTGCGGGTGATCAGCCCTTCGGTGATCGCCTGGGAGAGCAGCGTCCGGAGCACGGTCCGCAGATGCGTGACACTGGTCGCCGAGGGCAGATCCTGGCAGCAGCGGCCGAGGGCACAGCAGCGACGCTGGGCGGACTTGCGCCGCTCGTCCTTGCCTTGGGCGCAGCACTGGCAGGTCCGCCCCACCTCGTTGATCCACGTCTGGACGTCGCTGACCCGAAGCTTGTCGAGGCGTTTCCGGCCCAGCCCCGGCACAAGGTAGAGCCGGACCACCACCTCGTAGGTGACGTAGCTGCCCGGAGCGAGGTTCGGCTTGACGATCTCGCGCAGCCGCGCTGGCGTCCTCGACGAGCGCCAGAGTAGCACCGGGTGCCGACACGTCAACCCGCCGTGACCTCCCAGGCCGGGGCGGAAGGGCCGGCTGCCGGCCGGTGTGGGAGGACTTTCTGTACGTCTATCAAGGCGGCCCTGAACGGGCCGCACGCGCCGCCGCCTGGGCGCGCGTCCGACGCTCCGCTGTCGCTCCACGCCGGCCACGCAACACGCCCGGCGGCTGGCGCGGAGAGCGGAAAGCCCGGGGGCCGCCGCAGACGGGATGGGCGTGGAAGTGGTGAGGGTTCGTCGCCGGCAGCCGGCCGCGCCGCGCCCGAGCAGCGCGGCGCAGGAAAGGGCGCGCCGGGTCCGCGCGGCAAGCCCAAAGCATGGGGGCGGTGGCCGCGCGAGGCGGGCCGGTCGTCCAGGAGCCGGCTCCACAGCCGCTCAGGGTAAGGTCAACTGCTCACCTGGGAGGGGAGGGGTGGCCGCCGGTGGCCAGCTCCGACCCCGGGAGCCGGGTCCGTGTCGGGCGAGGTTGGGTCAACTGCGCCACGGTGGCGGTGTCCGCTGGGGGCACGGTCCGTGACACGAGAGCCAACCCAGGCTGTTCCGGCAGCGTCCGCACCCGCCTCAAGGTCCGCTTGACATGGCGGGCCGGGCGGTGACGATCTTTTTGCGTCAACGAATCGATTGACTAGCGGCGATTGGCCCCCTAGCATCAAGATCATGTTGCATCTAAATGAGGCTGCAAAGAGGTCCTACGTCCTCCTCGCGGCGATGTTCTCGGCATTCATGCTGATTGTCGGATCCGCAGCTCCGGCTCACGCTGCGACGGATCCGGATTACCGACGCCAGGCGGAGACAACGTTCAAAGTGAGCGCCGGCACGTCGGATACCCCCTGTACGGGTTGGGCGTGGGTCGGCCAGACTTGGAACGGCTATATCGAGGCGTCGACTAAGCTAACCTGTGGTGGCCAGCAGGGTGTTATGGTGGTCCGGGCCCGGATCGCCACGTCCAAAATCGGCGGCCTTGTGACAGGTGGCACCAGGGAATCTAAGTGCGAGCGGTCAGCGTCTTGCATTGTGTCTATCAGCGTCTCCGGCTCCAACGGAAAGACGTACTGCAATCAGGCATTTGCCGCCACTGAAGGGCTTTCTAACAAAGAAGGATTCGGGACCCCCTGCATTACCACCTAAGGTCGACTGGTTGGCTCAAGGTGAACTTGTATAAGCAGATCAGCTCTGTTCCGCATCATTCGATCTGCCAGTGACCCCACAAGGATGTGGACTCGGTTGATTTCTCCTGCATCGCGGCTTAGCCTCTACGCTTGACCAACACGAAACGCCCTGGTGAGGGACGGATCCCTCACCAGGGCGTTTTGTTCCTGTTGACTTATGCCTCGGATGTCGAGGAACGATGTCGATCAAACGCTGATTCTGCCTCGCGCTTCCTCGATCGAGGGGTCAGAGCGTGCCGGGGCGCGCCGGCACGGGTGGTCGACGAGGACCAGGTCCAGGCCGTCACCAGGCCGTCGGAGGACGACTGTGAGCGACCAACGACGACCACTGGTGACAACATCTACCCAGGTGAAAAGGCGTGGTTGACCCGATGACCGGGCCGGCCGGAGCCTCCTTACCTGTAGTTGGTGAACTGATGAGGCTACCCACACGTCCCGTACTGCTGCTCATCCTGTCTGGTCCAGGCCAGGAACGCCGATCCTGTCGCGTTGCAGCCGATGGCGTAGACAGTGGCCAAGACGCCAGAGGCGATCTTACGAACTGCTTCACCCATGGTCAGCCTCCTCTTCCTTGCTCGTCCCGCTGAACGAGTGCGGCTCTTGCGGCCGTCCAGCAGGTGCTTCAGCAGGGGAGCGACGAAGGTCAGAAGACCAACGACTACGAACGTGAGGCCCGCTTTGAACAGGCCGCCAGACCCAGACCAGACAGGACGGGCCGACCGACTAAGTATACGCCGTTTGAGGTTCGTCTTCCCAAGAGCGACAGCCGGCTACGCCATCGGCGGCAGGGCTGCCGACAGCAACGCTGACAGCAACGCCGCCGGACGGCGGCACGCTGAGGAGGACTATCGCGGACGAAGCTCCGAGGACGCAGCCGTTGCCGAACGCGTGCGGACGCGACGCACAGAGCTTGTAAGCGAGTCGTCGCACCGGCCGAGCAGTTCCGCTTCAACGTCTGAACGTCCTAGCATGCGGGCGTGTCAGATGATCCGATCTTCACGGCAGTGCTCGACAGCCTGCTCGACTGTCTGGCGTTCTTCGAGCTGTGCGACGACGAGACACTCCACCCGGACATCGCCGTTCAGCAGCTCGAGGACGCGGCTGACCGCCTCGGCGGTCTGGAGCCGTCCGACCGGGCACGTCTAGCCGCAGCCATCGCAGCCAGAGCAGAGAGCATCCGGCCGCAGTACCGCCAGTTTGTGGAGGATGCGCCGGAGGCGTTCGGCCTCCTGGACGAGGACGACTGACCCGAGCGCCGCCGCCCAGCTGCCGAGTGGCAGCAACCGGCGCGGGCGGAGCTGGCCAGTAACACCGACGCCGGACTGTGGCTGGAGGCCAGCTACGCCGACGGACCCCGCCGGACGAAGCGCCCAGAACTGTAAGCGAGGCGTCAGGCAGCGAGGCAGCAAAAAAGCAGCACGAGCCTTGCTGCGAGTCGGCCCCGAACGTCAAGCGACGATGCCCGGCACCTGCTCGTTGACGCGGGCCGCCAGCAGTTGGCACCAGGCGGCAACCTGAGTCCGCATCCCCCCGACGGGGGTCACCCTCCTCGGGCAGAGAGCCGACAGCAGCGGTGGCCTGACATCAGTCACTGACATCAACGGTGGCGGCCGAGGCCGGACCAGCGCGGACGGATTTTGCCACCGGGCCGGACGCCGTGGACGTCAGCGGACCCTACGGATTTCGCCGAAAGCGCCTTGTAAGCGAGAGCTCACCGGGAGCCGGCTGTTGCTAGCGGCCGATCCGGATGCGGTCAGCGGGGTACACCTCACGGGATCCGTCGGCGCGGAAGACCACCAGGACCGGGACGCCTTCGCCGATGTCCAGCTCCTTGCGCTCGGCAGGGGTGGGCATCCGGGCTGAGGCGGTGTCGCCCTTGCGGAGGATCACCGTCTCGGTGGGTTCCATGCTGCGGACGAAGGTGCCGCGCGGGGGTTGGACGATCACGAGCCCTTCCGACCGGAGTAGGGAGATGGCCTGTCGGACGCTGGTCCGGCTCAGTCCATACTCCTGAGCCAGCCGCAGCTCGCTGGGCAGCGACGCGCCGGGCGCGAGGTCGCCGGACGTGATCCGGTCACGCAGTAGGTCGGCGAGCTGCCGAAACACTGCGCGATCCGCGCTGGGGTCGATCACGAATGTGACGCTACGTGTCCACCAGCTCTACAGGTTATTGTATCTACAGTCCTACGTATGTACGGTGGCTTGGCAGGTGCGGCGGTCGGATGACCAGCCAAGGCCCGGCCGCCGTGCCGTCGACGAGACCCGAGGGGAGATCCGGTGCGGCGTGTCTCGTACGAGGAGTACCTGCTCGCCGTCGCGATGACCCTCGCGCGGCGGCATCGGCCGGTCTGGTGCTGGCGGCGGTGGCGGCGGGTCTGCCGGTGCGGAGCCGAGTTGCCGTGTCGCGTCCAGCACCGGATCCCGATCAAGCGTGGCCACTGGCCGAGGGAAGGAGAGTAGTGAACGACGGACAGGAGCAGGCGATCCTCGCGGTGCACGTCCGAGGGCTCGACGGCATGTGCGCCGGCTGTCGCGCCTGGTGGTCACGGCTGACTCCGTACCCGTGCTGGCAGGTGGAATGGGCGACCAGCCGGCAGGCCCGGACGATCACCGCCCGGTTCCTGGAGGGGGCGCGGTGACCACCCACGGCCCGGTCATGCCGATCTGGACCTGCGGAGGCTGCGACCTGCCCTGGCCCTGCCCGACCCGGAGGCGGGAGCTGCGGGCCGAGTTCGCGGACGCGCCGGTGTCGCTGGCCCTCTACCTCGGCAGCTATCTCATCCAGGCCACCGAGGACATGCCCTGGACACCGGCCGGCGTGCTGCACCGCCGCTTCCTCGGCTGGGCCAGGGCGGTGCCAGCAGTACAGCAGCGGAGTACAGCAACCGTGCCAGCCGAACTCGACCGAGATGCACGGCAGCAGGCCGGATGACCTCGTACGGCACCCGATCCGGCCAGCTCGCCGGCAATCCATAGGTTCAGGGGAGGCCGGCGCAGCGTCGCGCTACAGCGGGCGCCACCGGGCGGGATCCTCGTGGCCGTTCACCAGCCGGATCGAGGCTGCCAGCTCCAGCCCGCTCTTCCGGCCTCCCACCGCCGCGTCGCCGCGCCGGGTCGGGGTTCTTACCTCCGCGACGCACCGGGCGCACCCGCCGGGGAGCTGCCCTACCCGGTAGATCCCTCCGATGCCCTTGCGCCAATCGGCCGCGGTGGCGGCACGGCCCGACACGGTGACGTCGTTGGTTTCGTTGTCTCTGTCGCTGGCCAGACTCTTGGTGGTGAGACCGACCACTATGTCGGGCTGCAGGTAGTCGCTGTTCTTCTTGATCGGCTTCAGCAGGTGGTGGGAGTAGGCTATCAGTGGTCCGTTCTCGACCCATTCCCAGGCCACACCGCGGAGCACAGCGCCGTCGGGCAGCTTTACCGCTTGGAACGGCAACGCCAGTGGTGCCGTTTCCCAGCGAATTCCCTCGGCCACCTGGCGCGTGATCTCATCGGGCCGGTCCACACCGAACACCGCGACCCGCATCCAACCGCCTGGCGCATACTTCCAGGACAGCACCCGGCCTGCGGCGGTCTCGTACTGGAAGGCAGGACGACCGCGTACCGGCGCGACAGAATCGCCCGGGACCCGGTATCCGCCCTCGTCGGCGTACTCCCGTGCCTCCTCGTGGATGTCGATCCCCCGCGCCGCCATCTGGACTTCGACGGCCCAGTCCCTAGGGGGTGGGGATGCGCCGTCCTGCTTGGTGGCCGGTTTGCCGCCGGCCGGTCCCTTCACGAAGATCCTCTGCATGTCGTGGTCGCTGTCGTAGCGGACAAGGCGGGCGGGCCCAGGCAAATAGCCCAGCCGGAACAGTTGCTGGCCGGGATCGAGTTGGGCAGGTGCTTCCGGTTCTCGCCCGGCGACCCACCCGGTCAGGCCCGCCACCACCGCCACCACCGTCGTCACAACCCCCACGATCAGAATGCGGCCGCTGCGCCGGTGACCGCGGGCTGGTACCACCTCGACGTCGGGTGCGGGTGAACCCCCGCTCGTTGCGTTCGCGTCACTCACTGCGGACCTTTCCGGACTCCCCGCATTGCAGGACGGCGCGACCCGGGGAGTCTACGGCCGGTCACGTCCCCGCTGCTGCCCGTCGACGGGGGCAGGCGGTCCGGCCGGCAATCCGCAATTTCCGGCCGCGCCCATGGTGGCCCGGTCACGTGACGGGCATAGGGTGGGGGCCGTGGCGAGGTACTACGACCTGCACCCGGACAACCCGCAGCCGCGCACCCTGCGGCAGGTGGTCGACCTGATCCGGGACGACGGGCTGATCGCCTACCCGACGGACTCGTGCTACGCCTTCGGCTGCCGGATTGGCAACCGGGACGGCCTGGACCGGATCCGGGACATCCGCCGGCTCGACGACCGGCACCACTTCACCCTGGTCTGCCGTGACTTCGCCCAGCTCGGGCAGTTCGTCAAGGTCAGCAACTCGGTCTTCCGCCTGGTCAAGGCCGCCATCCCGGGCAGCTACACGTTCATTCTGCCGGCCACCCACGAGGTGCCGCGCCGGCTCCAGGAGCCCCGCAAGCGAACGGTCGGGGTGCGGGTACCCCGGCACACCGTCACCCAGGCGCTGCTCGCCGAACTGGGGGAGCCGCTGCTGTCCAGCACCCTGCTGCTGCCCGGCGACGAGGAGCCGATGACCCAGGGCTGGGAGATCAAGGAACGGCTCGACCACCTCGTCGACGCGGTGATCGACGCGGGCGAGTGCGGTCTGGAACCCACCACGGTGGTCGACCTGTCCGGCCCGGAGCCGGAGATCCTCCGCCGCGGTGCCGGCGACCCCGCCCGCTTCGAGTAGCGATTTACCCCGTTCCAACCCGTCGGCTCCACCCGCCGTATCACCATGTTGGGGCCGCGGCACGCGGCGAGCGGTGACGGGAGTGCGACGTGAGCGGGCTCGTGCTGATCGCGGTGCTGGGCACCACCGTGCTCATCGGCACGACCATAGGCGGCCGCTACAGCGTCGCCCCGCCCGTGCTGCTCATCGCCATGGGGGCCGGGCTGGGCCTGCTGCCCCCGTTCGCCCACGTGGTCCTCGAACCGAACGTCGTGCTGCTGCTCTTCCTGCCCGCGATCCTCTACCGGGAGAGCCTGGTCATCAGCCTTCGCGAGATCCGGGCCAACTTCCTCGTCATCACCCTGCTCGCCGTCGGGCTGGTGATCATCACCGCGGTCGCCGTCGCGTACGCCGCGCAGGCGCTCGGGGTCCCGCCGGCGGCGGCCTGGGTGCTCGGCGCGGTCCTCGCGCCCACCGACGCCGCCGCCGTCGCCGGCCTGGCCAAGCGGATGACGCGCGGCATCCTCACCACCCTGCGTGCGGAGAGCCTGATCAACGACGGTACGGCCCTGGTGCTCTTCTCCGTCACCGTCGGGGTGATCGCCGGCGGGGCGGTGCCCGGCCCGCTCGGACTGACCGGCCGCTTCTTCGGCTCGGCCGCCGTCGGGGTCGCTGCGGGCCTGCTCGTCGGCGGCGCGGTCATCCTGATCCGGAGGCACGTCGACGACCCGATGCGCGAGGGCGGGCTGAGCTTCCTCACCCCGTTCGTCGCGTTCCTGCTGGCCGAAACCGTGCACGCCAGCGGCGTTCTCGCCGTCGTGGTCGTCGGCCTGCTCCTCTCGTACGCCGGTCCCAGGGTGATCCGGGCCCGCTCCCGGGTGACCGCGTTCGCGTTCTGGGACCTCTCCACCTTCATGATCAACGGCAGCCTCTTCGTGCTGCTCGGCATGCAGGTCCCGCGCTCGTTGCGCGGCATCACCAGCCACACGCCCGGCCAGGCGCTCGGCATCGCGGTGCTGGTCACCCTGGTCGTGGTGGCGACCCGGATGGTCTGGATACAGCTCGCCCTGCCCGCCCTGCAGGCCGTCGACCGGCGCGAGTCCCAGCAGGCTCGCCGCTTCGGCTTCCGGGTCCGCACCGCCGTCGGCTGGGCCGGTTTCCGTGGCGCGGTCTCGCTCGCCGCCGCGCTCGCCGTCCCGGTCGCCACCGGGGCCGGCACCCCCGTGCAGGACCGCGACCTGATCGTCTTCGTCACCGTCACGGTCATCGTGCTGACCATGCTCGTGCAGGGCACCACGATGCCCGTCGTGGCCCGTTGGGCCGGCCTGATGGGCGACCAGGAGCGGGAGGACGAGGTGCGCTGGGCCCGGATCCGCGCCACGGAGGCCGGGCTGGCCGCCCTGCCGCAGGTCGCCGCCGATGTCGGCGCGTCGACCGACGCCGTGGACCGGCTCCGGGCCGACTACGAGGAGCACCTGGCGGGCGTGCGCGCGCCGGGTGACGAGGAGGCAGCGCAGGAGCGCGAGAGCGCCCGCCGGTTGCGCCTCGAACTGCTCGAACACAAGCGGCGGGAGATCACCCGGCTGCGGAACACCCGACAGATCGACGACGCGGTGCTGCGGCAGGTGCAGGCCGATCTCGACATCGAGGAGATCCGGCTGCTCGGCCCGGCACCCGAGGAGTGAGCGCGGGTCACCTGTCCTCGGGAACGGCCATCTCGCCGAGCAGCGACCAGTCCTGCTGGGGCACCGTCACGTTGACGATCCGGGGGGTCTCGGCCAGGTGCGGCGGCAGGGTCCGCTGTGCCTCGCGGAAGTGTGCGGACTGCACGTGCGCGGCGCCGGCGTCGTCGTCCCGGAACGCCTCGACCAGCACGTACTCGCTCGGGTCGGCGACGCTGCGAGACCAGTCGAACCACAGGCAGCCCGGCTCGGCGCGGGTCGCCTCGGTGAACTCGGCGGCGATCTGCGGCCACCGGTCGGCGTGCTCGGGAAGGACCCGAAACTTGGCGGTAATGAAGATCATGAACCAAGGCTACCGGGCCCGCCGCGATCCGCGCTGCTCAGATCCAGGGCAGCGGATCGACCGCCCGGCCGCCGAGCCGCACCTCGAAGTGCAGGTGGGGGCCGGTGGACGCACCGGTGGACCCGACGAGCCCGATCACCTGGCCGGCGCGCACCCGCTGACCGGGGGACACCAGCAGTTTGGACTGGTGGCCGTAGCAGGTGGACAGTCGCTGCCCGTCCGCCCGCCCGTGGTCGATGCAGGTGTAGTTGCCGTACCCGCCGTACCAGCCGGCGCGGGAGACCCGGCCATCGGCGGCCGCGACGATCGGGGTGCCGAGCGGGGCGGCGAGGTCCACCCCCGGGTGCACCTGCCACACGTGGTAGTACGGATCGAAGCGGTTGCCGAATCTGCTGGTGAGCCGCCCGGACAGCGGACGGCCGAGCCGGCCGCCCCGGACGGCGTCGGTGGCCGGTGCGGCCAGGGTGGACGCCGTCCGTACCCGCCGGTCGATCTCCTGCCGGAGGCGCGCCTCCTCCTGCTGCTGCCGCCCGAGTTCGGCCTGGCCGGACGTGATCGCGCCGGAGAGGGCGACGGCGCGGCCGGTGGGGGTGTCGAGCACGTCCGGGGTGTCCGCCACGGCGAAGGGCGCTGTCGGGTCCGCGTCCGCACCGGTGGTCAGGGCGGTCAGCAGTTGCAGCACTGGATCCGACTCCCGCCGTACGGTGCTCAGGTCGGCCCGCGTCCGGGCGAGGACGTTCTGCAGGTACTGGATCCGGTGCTGGACGTCGCCGAGCGCGGCGACCTGCCGGGCCTGCGGGGAGTCGGCGGCGTCCACCGGTGGTTGCGGGTACAGCGCGGCACCCGGGTCGGTGGCGACGACCTCGGCGCCCGAGCCGGGATCCACCGTCGGCTCGCCGGCCGAGGGTGGGGCCGGGGTCGCCGGCGCAGGGGGCGCACCGGTCGTCGGCGGAGTCCCACCGGGCGGCGTGCTGTGCCCGGCCGGCGGGGTGGTCGAGGGGACGGTCGGTGGCGTCAGGGGCGGCAGCGAGATTGACGGCAGCTTGATGGTCGGCAGTGGCAGCTGCGGCGGTTTCACCGACGGCAGCGGCAGGGACAGCGACGGGCTGGGCAGGATCGGCAGCGTGGGCAGGGGCAGCGGGCCCTGCTCCGAGGCCTGCACGGCGGCGGTGCCCGCCCCCGGGTTCAGGAAGAGGGACGCCGCCAGCAGCGCCGCCCCGGCGAGGGACACCAGCGCCGTACGTGGCCACCATCGTCGCTCCATGCCGCTCTCCTGCCGCCGATCCCGCTCACCCTCCGGTTGCTACATCGTGGATCGGTGGCGGGATGTCACACCCGGTGGGTGGGCGGCTGGTGGCGCCGTCGTCGCCGGGTCAGCAGCAGCGTGCCCACCGCCGCCGCGGCGGCCAGCACCACCGCCACGATCGCCGGCACCCGGGCCGACCCCGACGGCGGTGCGCCGGCCGCCACGGGCGGCGACTCCAGCGGCGGATCGGTGGGCGGGCGGGTCGGCCCCGGGATGAGGTAGGCGTTGCTGGCGACCGGGGCACCGGTCGTGGCCGACTCCACCGACGTGACGGTCACCCTGTTGCGGACCACCGCGCCGGGCGGCGCACCCGGGCGGACCCGTCCGCTGACGGTGATCCGCGGCGGCGCCCCCGCGGTGGCGCCCAGGCTCAGGTCTCCGAGGTCGCAGACGACGGTACGCGGAGACGTCGTGCACTCACCCGGCTCGGCCCGGACGGTGACATCGTCGAGATCGGCGGTCGTGGTGAACGTGACCCGGGTGGCCGTGAGCACGCCGGTGCCGGAGATCGTCACGGTGTGCGTCACTCGCTGCCCGGGCAGCGCCCCGAACGGTGTCGACGTCAGCACCGGCGCGAAGTTGACCGCAGGGGACGGTGTCGGCGCCGGGGCGACTCCCGCCACGGCGGCCAGCAAACCCACCACCGGCGCGGCAACCGATTCCCACATCCTCACACTTTAAGCCGCGCGGCGGTTGTGCGCCGGACGTTGTCCGGTCCGTACCCGTTGGTGGTCCGATCGATGTCGGCGGCTGTCCTGCCGGGACCCGCCCGGTGGGCGTCAGCTCTTGCGCACCGTGGTCAGCAACTCCGCCGCCCGGCGGTCGGCGAACGCGGTCACCGCCTGCTGGCCGGCGCCGAAGACGATGGCCACGCCCAGCAGCGCCGCCGTGCTGCCCACCGTCGTCTCCACCAGTCCACCGATGACCAGCATGATGCCGGCCACCGCGACCAGTGGGCCGACGGCGAGCTTCAGCAACCCCTGCTGGAACGGCAGCTTGTACGGCAGGCCGCCGGACCGTGACGTGATCATCGAGGGGAACGCGCTGATGAACGCGCCCAGCGCGCCGGCGAGCAGCACGAAGAACAGCAGGCGCCACGCCGCCACGCCCGCCGCGTCGGTCGGCGATTTGAGCAGGCGTACGTCGTGGCTGCCCCACTGCACGATCACCATCAGCGATTCGGCCGCGAAGGCGAACACGGAGATCCCCAGCATCCGGTTCCGCAGCCGGCGCGCGGACTCGTGGAACTCGTCCGACGCCGCGTGGGTACGGAGCAGCAGCGCCTGGACCTTGGCCCGGAAGATCTCCGGCGCCGCCAGGTCCTTCGTCGTATCGAAGTCCCGCAGCACCCGGTCGTCCGGCTTGAGGTACCGGGCGGCCGAGTCCTGGTACGCGGGCAGCAGCCCGAGCAGCTCCTCCGGCGTCCGCAGCTCCACCATGGCCCGCTCCACCGCGTGGATGGTCTGCCAGGCGTACTCGATCTTCCCGCCGCGCAACCAGTCGACCGCGCCGCTGCGGCCGAGGACGGCCTCCACCCCGGCGAGCTGTTGCCGCAGCTGGGCGACCCGGGCCGCGCTCGTGGCCGCGGCGGCCTCCAGGCTGAAAAGTTGCTGGGACAGCTCGTCGATCTTGGTGCGGACCCGTACCTGCCAGACGGCGACGGGTACGGCGCCGGCGCCGTCACCGGTGGGCACGTCCTGGGTCGGGGCGTCCGTCGGTTGAACCGCCTGCTGAGTCATGGCGACTGCCCTCCTCGCCGGTCGGTCGTCGCGGCAAAGCGGCGACATGTCCTGCTCCTTGTTCGAGTATCCGCAGGCCAGGCCCGGGATGGCCAGAGTGGATCGGCCACCGGACACGGACCTAAACTGTCGTCATGCGGCGAAGAGATGTCGTCTGGTGGAGCGTGTTCGGCGCGACGATGGTCGCCATGCTCGCCCTCGGCGTCTGGGTCCACCTCGGCGGGGAGCCGCACGGGCTGCTCTTCGCGCTCATGCCCCTCACCGGGATCGCGCTGGGCACGACCTTCCGCGCTTTTGGCGTACGCGGCCTCACGGCGGTCCGCCCCGGCGCCCGCAGTCGCTGATCCTCGGTTTCGCCCCCGCGCCGCCGCCGGCTCGACCACAGTGATGGCGTGGTGGAGGAGGTGACGTGACCGGACTGCGGACCGACCTGTACGAGCTGCGGATGGCGGCCAGCTACCTGCGCCGGGGGATGACCGCGCCGGCCACCTTCAGCCTCTTCGTCCGCCGCCTGCCGCACCGGCGCGGCTTCCTGGTCGCGGCCGGCCTGGCGGAGGCGCTGGCCTTCCTGGAGAGTTTCGGCTTCGACGACGACGAGCTGGGCTACCTGCGTGACGTCGTCGGTCTCGACGAGCCCGCCCTCGCGGCGCTGGCCGGGCTGCGGTTCACCGGCGACGTCTGGGCGGTGCCGGAGGGCCGCGTGGTGTTCGCCGACGAGCCGTTGCTGGAGGTGACCGCGCCGATCGCGGAGGCGCAGCTGGTGGAGACCGGCGTGCTGAACCTTCTCACCTTCCACACCACGGTGGCGAGCAAGGCCGCCCGCTGCCGGCTCGCCGCCGGCGACGCGCAGCTGATCGATTTCGCGTTCCGGCGTACGCACGGCATCGAGGCCGGGGCGGGGGTGGCCCGGGCGTCGGCCATCGCTGGCTTCGCCGCGACCAGCGACGTGGAGGCCGCCCGGCGGTATGGGCTCACCCCGTCGGGGACGATGGCCCACTCGTACGTCGAGGCGTTTCCCGACGAGCGGGCCGCGTTCCGCGCCTTCGCCGCCGACTTCCCGGTGAACCCGATCTTCCTCGTCGACACGTACGACACGCCTGCCGGCGTGCGGGCGGCGGTCGATGTCGTCGCCGAGCTGGGACTGACCGGGCCGCTGGCGGTCCGGCTCGACTCGGGTGACCTTGCCGCGCTGGCCCGGGAGGCCCGCTCGATCCTGGACGGCGCCGGCCTGACGACGGCGCGGATCGTGGCCAGCGGCAGCCTCGACGAGGACGTGATCGCCGGTCTCGTCGCCCAGGGCGCACCGATCGACGGCTACGGCGTCGGCACGAAGATGGGTGTCTCCTACGACGCGCCGTCGCTGGACAGCGCGTACAAGCTGGTCGCCTTCGGCGATCGGCCGGTGCTCAAACTGTCGCCCGGTAAGGCCACCCTGCCGGGCCGGAAGCAGGTCTTCCGGGATCAGACCGGAGCCAGCGGCGACGTGATCGGGCTGCGTGAGGAACCGCCCCCGGCCGGCCGGGGGCCGCTGCTCGTGCCGGTCATGCGCGGCGGGCGCCGCCTCGAGCCGGCCGATCCGGCCGGCGAGGTGCGCGCCGCGCGGAACCGGTTCCACGCCGATCTCGCCTGGCTGCCGGCCCCGGCGCGGCGCCTCACCGATCCGGTCCCGCTCACCGCCACGGTGAGCCCCGCCCTGGCCACGCTGCACGACCGGGTGCGGGCCCAACTGGGGCGGGCCGGCACCTACTGATCGCAGCCGTCGATCTGTACCATCTGGTACATGGAGTTCGAGGAGACGGTCTCCACCACCGCGAGCATCGACCAGTGCTGGGCGGCCCTGGAGAACGTGACGGCCTATCCACGGTGGACGGCCTCGATGTCGGAGGTGGCACCGCTCGACGGCCCGGCGCTGCGGCCGGGCAACCGGTTCCGGATCCGGCAGCCCGGCCTGCCGACGACGGTGTGGCGGGTCCGCGAGGTGACCCCGGGCACCTCGTTCGCCTGGGACGCGCACGCACCCGGGGTGCACACCGTCGCCCATCACCGGGTGGACAGCCAGTCGGACGGCACCAACCGCATCCGCATCGGCATCCGGCAGACCGGCGCCCTCGCCCGGCTGGTCGCGCTGCTGATCGGGGCCAGGACCCACCGTTATCTGCGGATGGAGGCGGCCGGCCTCAAGGCGGCCGCCGAAGCCGCCGGCGCCGCACCGGTGGACGGCAGCGCCGCGCCCGGCGACGAAACGGCGCCCACCGGTGGCCGGTGACGCCCGCGAGGCACTGCTCGACCGGTGCGTCGGATTCCTGAAGGAGGGCGGATTCAGCCAGCTCAGCCTGCGCGAGATCGCCGCCGGCGCGGGCACCAGCCACCGCATGCTCAGCTACCACTTCGGCAGCCGCGAGGGCCTGCTCGCCGAGGTGGTCCGGCGGATCGAGGCCGAGCAGCGCGCCGCGCTCGTCTCGCTCGCCACCGAAACCGATGATCCGGTCGAGGTGAGCCGGCGGTTCTGGCGGCGGCTGGCCGACCCGGCGCTGGCCCCGGCGGAACGGCTGTTCTTCGAGATCTACGCGCACGCGCTGTTCGGCCGGTCCTGGACCGAGCCGTTCCGCGCCTCGGTCATCGCCGCCTGGGCGGGCCCCGTCGCGGAGTTGTTCGTCCAACTCGGCTTCGACCCCGCCGAAGCCCGCCGGCGTGCCCGGCTGGGCCTCGCCGCGACCCGCGGCCTGCTGCTGGATCTGCTGATCACCGGCGACCGCGAGGTCCTCGACGACGCGGCCGACCTGTTCGCACAGCTCGTCACGGCCCCGCGCCCGGCGAAGCCCTGAGCTGGCGGAGGCCGGCGCCGACCGGCCCCCGGCGAGCCAGGTAGACGACGTCCGGTTCGCCGCGGGGCACCTCGACGGGGTACGCGGTGACCGGACCGATCACCGTCGCCAGGCGGGCGGCGTAAGCCGGCGCGGCCGAGGCGCTCCAGACGGCCAGCACCCCGTCGTCCGCGAGCCGGTCGCGCAGCAGCGCCGTGCCGTCCGCGTCGTACAGCGCGGCATTGTGCTGGAACACCGTCCAGTCGGGGCCGTTGTCGATGTCCAGGCAGATCGCGTCGAAGACCTCGTCGGTCGTACCCAGCCAGGCCAGCAGGTCCTGGTTGACGACCCGCACCCGGGCGTCCCGGAGGGCGTTGCCGCTGTAGGCGGCCAGCCGGTCGCGGTGCCACCCGATCAGCGTCTCCTCGATCTCCAGCACCACGATCTCCGCCGGCACGGTCGAGGCCGCCGCCTCGGCCAGCGAGAAGCCCACTCCCAGCCCGCCGATCAGCACCCGCGCGCCGGGACGTACGAGGTCGAGCGCCCGGCGTACCAGCAGGCGCTCCGACGTGCCGGCCCGGGTGTCCATGAGGAACACGCCGTTGCTGACGATCTCGAAGTGCCCGCCGCACCGGCGAAGGACGAGCTCGCCCCGTTCGGTCACCACCCGGTCGATCACCGCGCCTGCCTGGGTCACCACGCCACCCTAGGCCGACGGGTCGGCCCGGGCCCGCGATTATCCGTACCGCCGGCGCGGTTTGCCGCGCCCGGGACGGGTAAACGGCACGTCGCCGTGGAAGAGGAGTACGGGGTGCCGCCGGACGTGGACCCAGGGTGTGAGCTGTGCGGCAGACCCCCGCCGGCCGGCTGGGTGCTGGCGTACCGGGACGGCGAGGCGCCGGGTGAGGAAGGCACCCGGGAGACCATGCTGACCCTGGGCAACGGGTATCTGGCCTCCCGCGGGGCGGATCCGGAGGCGTCCGCCGACGGTGTGCACTACCCGGGCACCTACCTCGCCGGTTTCCACAACCGGCTCGACGGCCCGGGCCGGCCGGACGGTACGGAGAGCATCGTCAACCTGCCGAACTGGCTGCCGCTGACGTTCCGCCCGGCCGGCGGAGAGTGGTTCGCGCCGGGGCGGGGGCGGCGGGTGCACGAGCACCGGATGCTGGACCTGCGGCGCGGGCTGTACCTGCGGGAGGTGCTGGTGGTCGACGATGACCGGCGGCGTACCCGGGTGCGGCAGCGGCGGCTCGTGTCGATGGCGAATCCCCACCTGGCGGCGTTGGAGACGAGCGTCGTCGCGGAGAACTGGTCCGGCCGGTTGGAGATCAGGTCGGGCATCGACGGTGGGGTGCTCAACGCCAACGCGCCGGCGGAGGCGGGTAGCTGCGGCAGGCACCTCGCGGATGTGACCACCGGCGGGGACGACGCGGAGACCGTCTGGCTGACGGCGGTGACCACCAGCTCGCGGCATCAGGTGGCCGTGGCGGCCCGTACCAGGATCACCCACGGCGGTGGACACCGCCGGCAGTCCGTCCACGCGCCGGACGAGGTGAGCCAGGTGATCACGGTCGACGTGACCGCCGGGGAGCGGATCGCGGTGGAGAAGACCGTGGCGATCTTCTCCAACCGGGACCGGGCGGTGTCCGAACCGGTGACCGCCGCGTGCGAGGAACTGGGGCAGGCGGGGCCGTTCGACCTGGTGCTGGCCGACCACACCGCCGCGTGGGCCCGGTTGTGGACGCGGTTCCGGCTCGACGTCGGCGAGCAGCACGCCTGGCAGGCGCCGGTCCGGGTGCAGACCTTCCACCTGCTGCAGACGCTGTCCCCGCACGTCATCGACCTCGACGCGGGTGTGCCGGCCCGCGGCCTGCACGGTGAGGGCTACCACGGGCACATCTTCTGGGACGAGCTGTTCGTCTACCCGTACCTGAATCTGCGCATGCCGGAGCTGACCCGGGCCCTGCTGGAGTACCGGCACCGGCGGTTGACGGCGGCTCGGCGGCAGGCGGCCGCGGCGGGTACGGGGGGTGCCCAGTTCCCCTGGCAGAGCGGGGAGAGCGGGCGGGACGAGAGCCCTGCCCGGTCGCTGTCCCCCGTCACCGGGCAGTGGGTGGACGACCACACCGGCCGGCAGCAGCACGTCAACCTGGCGGTGGCCTACTGCGTGTGGCGGTACTGGGAGACGACCGGGGACCTGTCGTTCCTCGCCACCAGCGGGCTGGAGCTGCTGATCGGGACGGCCCGGTTCTGGGCGGGTCTGGCCACCTACGATCCCGCCGACGACCGGTACGACATCCGTGGGGTGATGGGGCCGGACGAGTACCACGACGGCTACCCGGGCCGGCCGGGCCAGGGACTCGACAACTGCACGTACATCAACGTGATGGTCGCGTGGGTGCTGGGCCGCGCCGAGGAGGCGTGCGAGATCCTCGCCCGGCACCCGGGGGTACGGCCGTGGCGCGAGGTCGACCCGACCGACGACGAGCGGCGCCGGTGGGCGCACATCCGGCGCCGGCTGCGGCTGGTCTTCCTCGACGGCGGGATACTCGCCCAGTTCGAGGGGTACGCCGATCTGGCCGAGCTGGACTGGGACCGGTACCGGCAGCGGTACGGCGACCTGCGGCTGCTGGCGCCGCTGCTGCAGGCCGAGGGCGACGACGCGAACCGCTACAAGATCTCCAAGCAGGCCGACGTGCTGATGCTGCTGTACCTGTTCAGCGCGGAGGAACTCACCGATCTGGTGCGCGCCCTGGGGTACGAGTTCGACCCGGCGCGGATCCCCGCCACGGTCGACTACTACCTGTCCCGCACGAGCCACGGCTCCACCCTGAGCCGGGTGGCGCACGCCTGGGTGCTGGCCCGGACGGACCGGCGGCGCTCGTTCGAGATGCTGGTGACCGCCCTCGGCACCGATCTGGCGGACCCGCAGCACAGCTCGACGCGCAACGGCATCCACCTCGGCGCCAGCGCCGGGACCCTGGACATCCTGCAACGGTGCTACACCGGCCTGGAGATCCGCGGCGACCTGCTGCGGCTCAACCCGCAGCTGCCCGACGGGCTCGCCGAGCTGGACTGCGTGATCCGGTACCGCAACCAGTTGATCTCCCTGCACGTGGAACACGAGCGGGTGCGGGTCTCGGCCGCCCCGGGGGCGGACCAGCCCGTCCCGGTGGCCGTCCGGGACAGGTCCTTTCCGCTCGCCCCGGGCGCCACCGTGACCGTCGCACTGCCGTCCCGGGTCCCGACAGCGGGACCCCGACCTGAGGAGAGACAGGAATGACCGTCACCGTCCCCGACGTGATCGTCCGCTACTACCGGCTGATCGGTGAGCCCGACGTGGACGCCTTCGTCGCCTGCTTCACCGACGACGCGATTGTCGCCGACCAGGACCGCACCTACGAGGGCCCGGCCGCGATCCGCGCCTGGCGCGAGCGGACCGCCGCGGAGTACGCGTACGACGCCGTGCCGGAGACGGTCGAGGAGGAGGCCGGCGGCAACATCGTGGTGACGGCCCTCGTGCAGGGCACCTTCCCGGGCAGCCCGGTGCGGCTGCGGCACCGGTTCACACTGCGGGACGGCCTGATCGGCGCCCTCGACATCCGGTCCTAGGACGCCGCGCACTCAGTCGGCGAGCGGCAGGATGGTGCGGCACATGGCGGCGGTTGTGCCAGCCGCCCCCGTCTCCCGGCGTGGGCGAGGTGCCGCTGGGCCCTTGTGGCCGCTGTTCAGTGCCGAGGTCTGAACGGCGTGGCCGCCAGGTGAGGTTCTGCCGCCCGGGTCACGCTCCGTGTTGAACCCAGCCGTGACACTGCGTGGCTGACATTCTCCGGCCCGCAGCGGCCGGATTCCCGCTTTGCTCTGCAGCCATGGACGCAGCGCCCTGTTGAGCTGCCCAGCCTTTCCGGCTGTCGGTCGGACCGTCGGCGGCGCGGGTGACGGTGAGTGTCTGCTGCGTGGATGGCTGCAGAGCAAAGTCAGGGAGGACCTTCCGTCG
The DNA here is from genome assembly GCF_040634005.1 of Micromonospora sp. NPDC007271. Lineage (NCBI taxonomy): Bacteria > Bacillati > Actinomycetota > Actinomycetes > Micromonosporales > Micromonosporaceae > Micromonospora > Micromonospora sp. NPDC007271. The sequence goes on along the minus strand of NZ_JBEYER010000047.1, from coordinate 35,592 downwards.
GGCGGTCCAGCTCGTCACACGCTGTCGCCGCACGGTGTTTCCCGGGCCACTAAAGTCGGTGCCGGACCCAGACGTTGGGCTCCACGTAGACGGCGTGGTCGTGCGCCACGTCGCAGTGCACCGGCACCAGGGCGCCCGGCACGTGCACCGGCCCGCTGGTGTCGAACGGCAGGCCCGTCCAGGAGCGCCAGTCGGCGAGCGTCCCGCTGACCATCATGGACCGGGTGGCGACCCGCTCGATGCGCCCACCGGCGCGGACGTGCACCCGCAGCCATGGGTCGACCGGCAGGCCGTCCGCGCGGACCTGCGCCGCGTACTCGGTCATCGGCAGGTCCGGCCGGGCGTGCTTGCCGTTCGGGCGGACCGGGGCGACCAGCGTGTCGTAACCCAGTTTCGCGACCGCCTCCCGCATGGCGCTGAGCATCAGCCCGGACAGGCCTCGGCCGCGCTGGTCCGGCCGGATACAGATCTCCAGGGCGGAGACGATCGTCGGGGTGGCCCCGGTGAGGCGGGTGATGGTGGCTCGCTGGATCACCCGGTCCCAGCCGCCGTCGGGCAGTTCCGCCTCGGTCCAGCGCAACGGCACGGCGTACGCCCGCGCGACGGCGCGCCCCGGGTCGGCGGAGTCGACGGCGGCGAACACGAACTCCGGGTACAGGTCGTGGGCTACGCCGTAGTAGACGGGCGCCATCGGGTCCCAGAGCATGAACTCCGGCCACGCCCCGTCGAAGTCCTCGTACAGCAGGGGGGCGAGGTCGGGGCGCTCGGCGAGGCTCACGATGTCGAGGGTCACGGCGGAAATCTAGAGCGCCGGGCCGGGGACGGGCAGCTCAATTTCGCGCTCGGGCGCGGCCCCCGCCCGACGCGGGGCGGGGGCCCACCCTCGGGCGAGCGGGGTCAGCGGGGTGCGCCGACCGCCGAGGGCTGGATCAGCACGTCGTCCCTGTTCACGAACATGATCCGGTGGCCGAACTGGATCTGGACGTATGTGGTCCTGCCGCGGATCACCGTCCAGTCGGCCGGGAAGGTGCCGGCGAACGTGTACGCCTTGTAGAACTCGCTCGGTAACACGTCGCCGACCGCGTAGCGCTGCCCCGCGGCGAGCGTGTACTGCAGCGGGGTGATCGTCTGGTACGGCGCGCCGGGCGGGTAGGCGGCCTTCTCCGGGTAGGCCCGGCCGTAGACCGGGACGGTCGACCTGCCCGGCTTCGGGGTCACCACGAACCCGGTCGCCCACTTCGCCACCGGGGCGGAGACCGGGTTGTGGAACCACGCCTTCTGGCCGAGGTACCAGATGGCCGTCCAGTCGCCCTGCCGGTCCGCGACGGCGTACGTCTGCCCGGCGGACGCCCGGGCGCCGTGGTCGGACACCTCCATGGTGGACGGGTCGCCGTCCGGGTGCAGGCCGACGTCGGTGACCAGCGGTGCGTCGTGGCGCGGCGCGCTGCGCAGGATCACCGACGACGAGCCGCGCAGCGGGCAGGGCTCGCTGGTCGGCTGGTCGTTCTCGTCCAGCGTGCAGCCCCAGAACGCGGGGCGGTTGGCGGTGAAGTCCGGGTCCATGGTGACCAGCCCGCTCCGCGGTGTGCCGGTGCTGCGGAACGGCGCCTTCAGCAGGTCGAAGTAGTGCGACCAGTCCCAGTACGGCCCCGGGTCCCAGTGCATGCCGCGGACGGTCGACGGCACGGTGCCGGGCACGTTGTCGTGGCCGATGATGTGCTGCCGGTCCAGCGGGAGGTCGAACCGCTGGGCCAGATACCGCACCAGCTTGGCGGAGTTGCGGTAGAGGGCCTCGGTGTACCAGGTGCCCTGGCGGGCGAAGCCCTCGTGCTCGATGCCGATGGACTTGCTGTTGACGTACCAGTTGCCGGCCTGCCAGGCGACGTCCCTGGTCCGGACGTGCTGGGCGGTGTGGCCGTCGCTGGAGCGCATCGTGTAGTGCCAGCTCACGTACGCCGGGTCCTGCACCAGCTCCAGCGTCCGGGCGTAGGTCTCCTCGGTGTCGTGGATGACGATGTACTCGATCTTCTGCCGGGCCGGCCGGTCGGACAGGTCGTGGTTGCCGTAGTACTCCGGGTCCGTCCCGTCACCCAGCAGCTGGTACGGCGCCGGGATCCACTCGCAGGCCAGCTCCGCCGGGCACTCCACGTCGCCGGCACGGGCCACCTTTCGCAGGCCGAGCTTGTCGAGCCAGGACCGCTGCGGCGTCACGGCGCGGGCGGCGAGGGCCACCCGCTGCCCGTCGTCGGTGGTGCGGGCCGCGCCGGTCCGGATCGTCGCGTACACCTCGTCGGCGAAGGTCGCCGCGGAGTCGGTGCTGTCGGAGCCGGCATAGCGGGCCACCGCGCCGTACCAGGCGCCGGGGTCGGTGCCGGCTCCCACGGGGGCGCCGATCGCCTTCTGGTACGCCGCCAGCAGCGCGGCACCGCCGCGGATGTTGGCCCTCGGGTCGGACCGGAGCGCCGCCTTCCCGCTGCCGGTGACCCTCGCGGCGGCATCCAGGGTCTGTAGCGCGGCCTCGGCCGGCGGGCCGGCCGCTGGTCGCCCGAGGTGGATCGGGGCGCGGGAGTCGTCGCCGCGCGGATCCTCCGTCCGGCCGTAGTGGCCGGGCTCGCCGAGGCTGCCGACGTACGCCGCGTCGGTGAGGTGCATCGGGCCGTACCCGGCGCTGGTGCTCGGGGTGCCGGCGTTGGTGTCCCAGCGGGACTGCAGGTAGGAGACGGCGAGCAGGACGGACTCGGGGACGCCGTACTCGGCGGCGGCGGCCGCGTAGTGCTGCTGTCGGTTGGTGGGCGTGGGGCTCGCCGCGGGCGCGGGGCCGACCGGCGCGAGCGTCGCCGCGCCGACCAGCGCGGCGCTGAGCAGGACTCGCCTGCCAATGGGCGCTCGTGATCGGGGCATGGGGACCTCCGTTCAGGGGTTGCTCAGTGGCCACCCTCGCCTCGGCCGGCCGTCGTGTCAATAGATGCCGATCTGCCGATCGGCAGTGCAGGAAATCTTCAAGTGGTGACCATTGATCCAATCACTAAACCGGTCTAGCATCGTCCAAACCGGTTTAGTGACCGTCCGCACACCGCCTGCGGGCAAGGGGAGGGAGGCCAGGTTGGTCAGGCAACGTCGACCGACGATCACCGACGTGGCCCGTGCCGCGGGGGTCTCCAAGGGAGCGGTCTCCTTCGCCCTCAACGGACGGCCCGGGGTGGCCGAGGAGACCCGCCGGCGGATCCTGGCGGCGGCGAAGGAGCTGGGCTGGACCCCGAGCCACCGGGCGCGCGCCCTGTCCGCCTCCCGGGCGTTCGCCGTCGGTCTGGTGCTGGCTCGCCCGCCCGAACTGCTCGGCGCCGACCCGTTCTTCCCCGCCTTCATCGCCGGGGTGGAACGCGTCCTGGCCGAGCGGAACCAGGCCCTTGTCCTGCAGGTGGTCACCAACCAGCGGGCGGAGGAGGACGGCTACCGGCGGCTGGCTGCCGACGGGCGGGTGGACGGGGTCTTCCTGCTGGACCTGCGGGTCGCCGATCCCCGGATCGCCCTCCTCGGGCAGCTGCGGCTGCCCGCCGTCACCCTCGGCCGTCCCGACGTGGCCAGTCCGTTCCCCGCGGTGCTCGTCGACGACCGGCCGGGGATCACCGCCACGGTCCGCCATCTGGTGGAGCTGGGGCATCGGCACGTCGCGCACGTCGCCGGCCCGGAACACTTCCTGCACGGAACCGCGCGGCGGGACGCCTGGGAGGGTGCGCTGCGGGCCGCCGGGCTGCCGCCGGGGCCGTGCGTGTCCTCCGACTTCTCGGCGGCCGGCGGAGCCCGGGCCACCGGTCAGCTGCTCGATCTGGCCGACCCGCCGAGCGCGATCATCTACGCCAACGACGTGATGGCGATGGCGGGCATGGCCGTGGCCCGGGAACGTGGCCTCGACGTCCCGGGCGGGCTCTCGGTCACCGGCTTCGACGACACCGAGCTGGCCGCCCACATCAGTCCGTCGTTGACCAGCGTCCGGACCGATCCGTCGGGTTGGGGCCGGGTCGCCGCCCGTACCCTGCTCGACCTCATCGACGGCGACGGCGGCGTGGACGTCGAGATGCCTCCGGCGCAGCTCGTCATCCGTGCCTCCACCGCTCCACCACCCACACCACACCAATCGCCGTGACCCGTCACCGGGCATCGCCTCGGCCCGGTCGCCGCAGCAGCACGGCAGTCGAGATCGGAGACTGATATGAGACGTACCGTCCCCGCCGCCTTCCTCGTCCTCTCCCTCGGGCTCACCGCAGCATGCGGTGACGACGGCTCCGGCACCAAGGCCGACCCCTCGGCCAAGGGGCCGATCACCGTCTGGCTGTCGAACAACAAGGAGGAAGTGGCCTGGGGCAAGGCGATGGTCGAGGCGTGGAACGGCCAGCACGCCGACCAGAAGATCACCGCGCAGGAGATCCCGGCGGGCAAGTCCTCCGAGGAGGTCATCGGCGCGGCGATCACCGCCGGCAACGCGCCCTGCCTGATCTTCAACACCGCCCCGGCCGCCGTGCCGCAGTTCCAGAAGCAGGGCGGGCTGGTCGCGCTGGACGACTTCGACGGCGCCGCCGACTACATCAAGCAGCGCACGGGTGCCGCCGCCGATCAGTACAAGTCGCCCGACGGCAAGTTCTACCAGCTTCCCTGGAAGTCCAACCCGGTGATGATCTTCTACAACAAGGAGATCCTGGCGAAGGCCGGCGTCGACGCGGACAACCCGCCGCTCTCCACGTACGACGAGTTCCTCGCCACCGCTCGTAAGATCAAGTCCTCCGGCGCCGCGCCGGCCGCGATCTACCCGGCCCCGAGCAGCGAGTTCTACCAGTCGTGGTTCGACTACTATCCGCTGTTCGCGGCGGAGACCGGCGGCAAGCAACTGGTCGAGAACGGCAAGGCCCAGTTCGACTCGCCCGAAGGGCAGCGGGTCGGGGAGTTCTGGAAGAAGCTCTACGACGAGGGCCTCGCGCCGAAGGAGAAGTACAACGGCGACTCGTTCGCCGACGGCAAGGCCGCCATGGCCATCGTCGGCCCGTGGGCGATCGCGGTGTACGGCGAGAAGGTGAAGTGGGGGGCGGCCCCGGTGCCGACCTCCACGGGCAAGCCGGCGGCCGAGATCAGGACCTTCAGCGACGCCAAGAACGTGGCCATGTACTCGGCCTGCAAGAACCGCGCCACCGCGTGGGAGGTGCTGAAGTTCGCCACCAGCAAGGAGCAGGACGGCGCCCTGCTGGAGGCCAGCGGCCAGATGCCGCTGCGGGCCGACCTGCCGTCGGCCTACCCGGACTACTTCACCAAGAACCCGGCCTACCGGGCCTTCGCCGACCAGGCCGGACGCACCGTCGAGGTGCCGAACGTGGCCAACTCCATCACCATCTGGCAGACCTTCCGCGACGCGTACTCCGAATCGGTCATCTTCGGTAAGCGGCCGCTGCCGGAGGCGCTCTCCGAGGCCGCGAAGAAGGTCACCGGGCTGGCCGGGCAGTCCTGATGCCCGGGCCGCTCAGTCGGGAAGCATCCCGGCGCGGCCCGCGGCGCGGGGTGGCGGCCGTCCTCGGCCGCCACCCGGTCGGCGCGGCTCTCGTCGCGCCGTACGCGGTGTTCATCGCGCTGGTGTTCGCCTACCCGTTCGGGTTCGCGGTGTGGATCAGCTTCCACGACTACTTCTTCACCGCGCCGGGGGTGCCGGTCGATCGCCCGTTCGTCGGGCTGGCGAACTACACCGCCGTCCTCGACGACCCCGCCGTACGGCAGGCGTTCGGCAACATCATCGTGTTCCTGCTGATCAACGTGCCGCTCACCACCGTCCTGGCACTGCTGCTGGCCACCGCGCTCAACGGCGCCATCCGCGGGCGCACCTTCCTCCGGGTGGCCTACTACGTGCCGTACGTGACGGCGAGCGTCGCGGTGGTGGGCGTGTGGCTGTTCCTGTTCAACTCCGGCGGCCTGGTCAACAAGCTGCTCGGTCCGCTGGCACCGGACCCGTCCTGGCTGGTCAGCGAGCACCTGGCGATGCCGACCGTCGCGGTCTACGTCGCCTGGAAGCAGCTCGGCTTCTTCATCCTGCTCTACCTGGCTGCGCTGCAGAACGTGCCGAAGGAGCTGTACGAGTCGGCGGCGGTGGACGGGGCCGGCCGATGGCAGCGGTTCCGTTCGGTGACCGTGCCGGCGGTCCGCCCCGCCACCACACTCGTCGTGATCGTGGCGACCATCACGGGCGCGAACCTGTTCACCGAGCCGTACCTGCTCACCGGTGGCGGCGGCCCGAACGGCGCCTCCACCTCGCCGGTCCTGCTGATGTACCAGCGCGGCCTCGAGCAGGGGCAGCCGGACGTCGCGGCCGCCATCGGCGTGCTGCTCGTGATCGGGGTCGTCGCCGTCTCACTGATCAACCGGCGGATCCTGGAGAGGCCCTGATGACCCGCGTCGAGCCCGACATCGCGCCGCCGACCACCGAGCGGCATGGCACCCAGCCTCAGGGCGGACAGCGGGTGGGCCGGGGCTGGGCCCTGCTGCGGACGGTCCTGCTCGCCGCCGGGGCGGTGGCGTTCCTCTTCCCGTTCTACTACATGCTCATCGGCTCGCTGCAGGCCGAGCCGGACACCTCACCCGCGGGCGCCCTCCCGTCGACGAACCTCACCCTTGGCAACTACCGCGACATCAACGAGCGGGTCGACCTGCTCCGGTCGCTGGTCAACTCCGGCATCTTCACCGGCGGGGTCATCCTCGGCACGGTGGTCTTCGGAGTGCTGGCCGGCTACGCCCTGGCCCGGCTCAGCTTCCGCGGGCGAGGCACGCTGTTCGCCCTGGTGCTGCTGGTCCAGGTGGTGCCGTTCCAACTGCTGCTGATCCCGCTCTACGTGCTCATCGTGCGCAGCTACGGCCTGGCCGACTCCTATCTCGGCATGATCCTGCCGTTCGCCATCAACACCACGGCGGTCTTCGTCTTCCGGCAGTTCTTCCTGCAGCTGCCCGACGACCTGTTCGCCGCCGCCCGGGTCGACGGCGCGGGTGAGGTCCGCATCCTGTGGTCGGTCGCCCTGCCGCTGGTCCGCCCGGCGCTGCTGACCGCCGTGCTCCTGACGTTCATCGGGCCGTGGAACGAGTTCCTCTGGCCGTTCCTGATCACCAAGCAGGCCGACATGCAGCCGTTGGCGGTCTCACTCGCCAACTACATGACCAACGTCGCCGCGCGGACCGCCAACCCGTACGGCGCGATCCTGGCCGGCGCCTGCGTCCTGGCCGCCCCGGCCGTGGCGCTGTTCGTCGTCTTCCAGAAGCACTTCACCTCGACCAACATCGGATCTGGCGTAAAGGGTTGAACCGTTGACTGTCTCCACCGCCGTCCCGTACACCCTCACCCGACTCGGCGTCGTCATGGCGCCGGAACCGGGGGAGCCGCTGGAAGCCGAGGGGGTGCTCAACCCGGCCAGCGGGCGTACCCCCGACGGCCGGCTGCACCTGCTGCCGCGGCTGGTCGCCGAGGGGAACGTCTCCCGGGTCGGGTTCGCCGAGGTCGAGTTCCGCGACGGCGTACCGGCCGGGGTCGTCCGGCGGGGCGTCGTCCTCGCCCCCGACGAGGGCTGGGAGCGCGGGCTGAACAACGCCGGCGTCGAGGACCCGCGCACCACCTGGGTGCCGAGCCTCGACCGCCACCTGATGACCTACGTCGCCTACGGTCCGCTGGGCCCACGCCTGGCCCTGGCCGTCTCCACCGACCTGCGCGACTGGCGCCGGCTCGGTCCGATGCAGTTCGCCTACCAGCCGGGCCTGGACACCGACCTGAACCTCTTCCCGAACAAGGACGCGGTCTTCTTCCCCGAGCCGGTGCCCGGCCCCGACGGCCGCCCCTGCTACGCGATGCTGCACCGGCCGATGTGGGACCTGGGCTGGTTCCGCCCGGGTGAGGGGGTGCACCTGCCGGCCGGGATCACCGACGAGCGGCCCGGCATCTGGATCTCCTACGTCCCGGCCGAGGAGGTGCACGCGGACCTCACCGCCCTGGTCCGGCCCCGCGACCACCGCTGCGTCGCCCTGTCCGAGTTCCCGTACGAGGAGCTGAAGATCGGCGCCGGCCCGCCGCCGATCCGGGTGGCGGAGGGCTGGCTGCTCATCCACCACGGGGTGACCGGCCACATCCCCGACACCTTCGACCCCAGCACGCAGAAGGTCGAGTACGCGGCCGGCGCGATGCTGCTCGACCCGGCCGACCCGGGCCGGGTGCTGGCCCGCACCGCCGAGCCGATCCTGGTGCCCGAAACTGAGGACGAGCGCTCCGGCACCGTCCCGAACGTGGTCTTCCCGACCGCGATCGAGGAGGTGGACGGGGTCCGGTACGTCTTCTACGGAATGGCCGACGCCAAGATCGGCGTCGCCCGGCTCGACCGTGTCCGGTGAGCCGCGCGGCGGCCGGGCCCGGCCGACCCGCGTGACCGGGCCGGCCGAGCCGGCCCGGCGCAGCCCAGCAGTGCTGCGGCTCGGCGTCGTCGGGGCCGGCGGCTTCGCCACCTTCCTCACCGGCGCCCTGGGGGATCTGCCGGACGTGGCGGTGACCGTGGTCGCGGACCCGGACACCGACCGGGCCGGGCGGCTGGCCGGGACCCTGGCCGCCCGACCCGTGCCGGACTGGCGGGCGCTGGTCACCGCCGACGACGTGGACGTCGTGGTGGTGGCCACCCCACCGGCCGGACACGCGGAGACCATCCTCGCGGCGCTGCGCGCCGGCCGGCACGTCTTCGCCGAGAAACCCCTGGCCACCAACGACGACGAGGCCGCCGCCATCCGGGACGCGGTCGCCGCCTCCGGCCGTGTCCTGGTGGTCGACCATGTGCTGCGCTACAACCCGGTGCTGCGGGCCCTGACCCGGCTGCGCGACCCGGCGTTCGCGGCGGGCCCGCTGCTCGGTCCGGTCCGGCGGCTCGCCTTCGAGAACGACGCCAGCGACGAGGACCTCGGCCCGGAGCACTGGTTCTGGGACGAGCGGGTCAGCGGCGGAATCTTCGTGGAGCACGGCGTGCACTTCTTCGACGCGGCCGACGCGCTGGTCGGCGCGGTGCCCGCGTCGGTGCAGGGCATGCTCGGCCACCGCCCCGGCACCGATCTGGTCGACCTGGCGGTGGCCACCACCCGGTATCCCGACGGAGCACTGGCGACCTTCGCGCACGGCTTCAGCCACGCCCACCGCTGTGAGCGGCAACTGATGCGGATCGACTTCGGTGCCGCCGAGGCCCGGGTGACCGGCTGGATCCCCGTCTACGCCACGGTCGACCTGTGGACCGACGAGGCCGGGGCGGCCCTGGTCGACCAGTTGCCGGCCCGGGCCGCGGAACTGCTCGCCGTCGACGGCCACCGGTTGCGGGACCCGGCCGTCACGGTGACGGTGCGCCCGCACGCCGGCCCGGCGAACGCCCGCGAACGGGGCCGGCAGCGGCAGCTGCCGCACCGCTGCCGGATCACCCTCAACCTCGGCGGGGAGGCCGCCAAACCGTACGTCTACGCCGAGAGCGTGCGCGCCGCCATGCACGACCTGGTCCGCTGCGTCCGTACCGGCGACCGGCCCGTCGCCGGAGTCACCGAGGGCGCGACCGCGGTCGCCGTCGCCGCCGCGGCCGCCCGCTCCGCCCGCGAGGACCGCACCGTCCACCTCCGACGGTCCTCGGCACACCCCACCGCCCGACCGTCCTGACCGAGGAGACCTCGTGAAACGCCGATCGCTGCTGCTGGGCGGCCTCGCCGTCACCACCCCGCTGCTGCCCGCCGTCCCTGCGGAAGCCGCCGCCCCTGCCACCGCCGCCCCGGCCGCGCCCCTGGCCAACCTCGCCCACCTGGACTTCCTCCGGCAGGACGTCACGCCGCCGCACCAGCCTGGGCACACCACCTACCGGCTCGCCGACACCCCCGCCGTCGGGGCGCTCTGGACCTACGCCGAACCCGGGCCGAACGGCGACTTCCGCCGGGTCGGCGGTGGCACCTACCACCCGGACACCGACACGTGGGGGCAGGGCGCCTTCAACGCCGACGACATCTCCCGCGCCGCCGTGGTCTACCTGCGACACTGGCGGCAGACCCGGGCCACCACGAGCCGGGACGCCGCCTACCAGCTCCTGCGCGGCCTGGCCTACCTGCAGACCGTCGACGGCCCGTACGCCGGCAACGTGGTGCTGTGGATGCAGCCGGACGGCACGCTCAACCCGAGCGCCGAGCCGAAGGAACTGCCGGACCCGTCCGACAGCGACGCGTCGTACTGGTTGGCCCGGACGATCTGGGCGCTCGGCGAGGGGTACGCCGCGTTCCGCGACGCCGACCCCGACTTCGCCGGCTTCCTGCGTACCCGCCTCGACCTGGCCGTCGCCGCCGTGCAACGCCAGGTGCTCGTCCGGTACCAGCAGTGGCAGATCATCGACGGGGAACGTACCCCGGCCTGGCTGATCGTCGACGGCGCGGACGCCACCGCGGAAGCCGTCCTCGGCCTCGCCGCCTACGTCGAAGCCGGCGGCGGCGCTACCGCCCGCCGGGCGCTGCGCCACCTCGCCGAGGGCATCGCCGCCCTCGCCGACGGTGGCGTGCGGGAGTGGCCGTTCGGCGCGGTACGTCCCTGGGCGCTGTCCCGTTCGGTGTGGCACGGCTGGGGCGCCCAGATGCCGGCCGCGCTCGCCCGGGCCGCCCAGGTCCTCCACGACCCGGCCCTCCTCGACCCGGCCGTCACCGACTCCGCCGTCTTCACCCCCTGGCTGCTCACCTCCGGCGGCCCGGACAACGGACGGCTGCCCACCCGCACCGACCGTACCCAGATCGCCTACGGCGTCGACTCCCGGGTGCAGTCGCTGCTCGCCGTCGCCGACGCCACCGGACGCCCCGGCTTCGCGCAGCTCGCCGCCCTCACCGCCAGCTGGTGGTTCGGCGCCAACCCGGCCGGGACGCCCGGCTACGACCCGCACACCGGCCGGGCCATCGACGGCATCAACGGCGACGGGCAGGTCAACCGGAACTCCGGCGCCGAGTCCACCATCCACACCCTGCTCAGCATGCTCGCCCTGGACGCCCGGCCGGAACTGGCCGCACTCGCCCGCCACACCGAGATCGTCGAACGCGTCGGCGCGGTCACCCTGGAGGCCGAGGACGCCGTGCGCCTGGGCGGCGCGGCCGTGGTCACCCCACCATCGGCGTGGACCGGTGAGGCACTGATCAGCGGCGGGTACGTCGACCTGCCCGCCGGGGCCGGGCTGCGCTGGCAGCTCCCGCCGGCCGACCAACCCCGGCTGGTGTCGCCCGTGGTGGACCTGCGTCCCGGCGTACCGGCCCGGACCGTCTGGCGCAGCGACGCCGGCCCGCTCGGCGAGGTCGACCACGCCCGGGTCGGCGCCCAGGGCAACTCCCCGGCGCCGGGCGCGCTGCTACCGGTCACCCTGCCCCGCGAACTCGCCGCCCACGCCACCGAACTGACCGCCGAGGCAACGGCCCGAGACACGGCCAGCGTGGACGCCGTGATGCTGGAGCCGCTCGTCTCCCGGCTCACGCTGGCCGGTGAAGGCTGGCGTACGACGCTGCTGCGCAGCGCCGCCCGGACCCCCCGGACCGCGGAGGTCACCGCCGGTGGCACCGGACCGGCCACCGTGGAGGTGTACGACGCGGCGGGCGTGCTCCGGACCCGGACCACCGGCACCGCCGTCACCCTGCGGGTCACCGTGCTGCCCGGCGGCTTCACCCTGGTCCGCCGGTGACCCGGACCCCACGACCGGTCGAGCCCTGGTGGCGCAGCGGCGTCTGCTATCAGGTGTACGTCCGCAGCTTCGCGGACTCGGACGGGGACGGGACCGGTGACCTGCCGGGGGTGACCGCCCGCCTGCCCCACCTGGCCGCCCTCGGTGTGGACGCCGTCTGGCTGACCCCGTTCTACCCGTCGCCCATGGTCGACGGCGGATACGACGTCGTCGACCACCGCGACGTCGACCCGCTCTTCGGCGCCCTCGCCGACGTCGACGCGCTCGTCGCCGAGGCACACCGGCTCGGCCTGCGGGTCGTCTGCGACCTGGTACCCAACCACACCTCCGACCGGCACGCCTGGTTCCAGGCGGCCCTTGCCGCCGCGCCGGGCAGCGCCGCCCGCCGCCGGTACGTCTTCCGCCCGGTCGACGACGACCAGCCGGACCGGCCCCCCAACGACTGGCAGTCGGCGTTCGGCGGCAGCGCCTGGCGGCGGGTGCCGAGTCCGGACGGCGGGCCCGACGAGTGGTACCTGCACCTGTTCAGCCCCGAGCAGCCCGACCTGAACTGGGACGACCCGGAGGTGCCGGCGGAGTTCCGGGAGATCATCCGATGGTGGCTCGACCGGGGTGTGGACGGGCTGCGCATCGATATGGCGCACGCGCTGTTCAAGCACCCCGACCTGGTCGACGCCGGGCCCGGGCAGCACACCGAGTTCCGGCGCAACCACCTGATGCCCTTCTTCGACCAGGCACCCGTGCACACCCTCTACCGGCAGTGGCGAACCATGGTCGACGCGGTGCCGGGGGAGCGGGCGCTGATCGGGGAGGTGTGCCTCTTCGACGCCGACCGGCAGGCCCGCTACGTCCGCCCGGACGAGCTGCACCAGGCGTTCACCTTCGAGTTGTTGGAGTGCGACTGGTCCGCCCCGGCGCTGCGGGACACCATCGGGCGCGTGCTCGCGGCGTACCGCCGGGTCGGCGCCCTCCCGGCCTGGGTGCTGAACAGCCACGACGCGGTCCGGACCGTCACCCGCTACGGCGGGGGAGAGCGGGGGCTGCACCGGGCCCGGGCCGCCGCCCTGCTGATGCTGGCGCTGCCCGGCGCCGCCTACGTCTACCAGGGCGAGGAGCTGGGACTGCCCCAGGTGGACCTGCCCGACGAGGCGCTCCGCGACCCGGTCTGGGAACGTTCCGGGCGAACCGTACGTGGGCGGGACGGCTCCCGGGTGCCGATCCCGTGGACGGTGGACGGTGGCACGTACGGCTTCTCGCCGGAGGGGGCCGATCCGCCGTGGCTGCCGCAGCCCGACGGCTGGGGCGCCTGGAGCGTGCAGCGGCAGATGGCCGACCCCACCTCCACCCTGGCCCTCTACCGGGCGGCGATCCGGCTACGCCGCGCGGCCGCCGACGGCCTGACCTGGTGGGACGCCGGGCCGGATCTGGTGGCGTTCCGACGCGGCGAGGGGTTCGGCTGCGCGGTCAACCTGGGCGACCGCCCGGTGCCGCTGACCGACGCCGGCCGGGTGCTGCTGGCGAGCGCACCGGTGCAACCGGCCGACGGGACCCTCCTGCTGCCACCGGACACCGCGGTGTGGCTGGCCCCGGCGTGCCACCATGCCGTGGGTCCGGAGGATTCCGGGGCCGACGTGTAACGAACCGGGTCGGGAGAGGAACCAGATGGAGCAGTTGGTGTCGGGGGAGGCCGCGAAGCTGCTGGGGCAGGCCCGGCGGGTGGTGATCTTCACCGGTGCGGGCATGTCGGCCGAGAGCGGCGTGCCGACCTTCCGGGACGCCCTCACCGGGCTGTGGCAGCAGTTCGACGCCCAGGCCCTCGCCACGCCGGAGGCGTTCCGCGACGACCCCGCACTCGTCTGGGGATGGTACGAATGGCGCCGCAGCGCGGTCGGCCAGGCCCGGCCGAACCCCGGGCACCTGGCCGTCGCCGCGATCGAAGCCCGCGTCCCGAGCTGCGTCCTCGTCACGCAGAACGTCGACGACCTGCACGAACGGGCCGGCTCGGTGGCACCGGTGCATCTGCACGGCAGCCTGTTCGCGCCGCGCTGCTCGGCCTGCGCCCAGCCGGCGGAGGTGCCGGCCGGGGTGACGGAGGAGCCGGCCGGCGGTCGGCGGATCACCCCGCCCCGCTGTACGCGGTGCTCGGCTCCGGTCCGCCCGGGCGTGGTGTGGTTCGGCGAGGCGTTGCCGGAGGCGGCCCTGAGTGCCGCCGTCGAGGCGGCGGCGACCTGCGATCTGCTGCTGACGGTGGGCACCTCCGGACTGGTGTATCCCGCCGCCGAGATCCCCCAGGTGGCGGCCCGCCTCGGGGCGGCGGTGATCCAGGTCAACCCCGAGGAGACGCCGCTCGATCACGTGGCCGAGGTCAACCTGCGCGGCCCGGCCGCCCGGGTGCTGCCCGCCCTCGTCGAGGCCGTCTGGGGCGGTGCCAACCGCGGGTGAGCCCGCCGGCCTATCCTGACCGGGTGGATCTGGAGTTCAGCGGCGAAATGTGGTTCTGGAAGGGCCCCGCGCCGTGGCACTTCATCACCGTCCTCGAGGAGCAGTGCGGTGACCTGGCGGCGGCCTCCGCGTCGGTGACCTACGGCTGGGGCATGATCCCGGTCACGGCGCGGATCGGAGGCACCGGGTGGCGGACGTCGCTCTACCCGAAGGACGGGCGGTACGTGGTGCCGGTGCGGGCGTCGGTGCGGAAGGCCGAAGGGCTCCAGGTGGGTGACGTGGTGAGGGTCCGCCTCACCGTCGACGGCTGACCGCCCGGCCTACGTCCGCAGGCGGGTGGCGCGGGCGTACGTGTCCGCCGGGTCCTCGCCCTCGGTGAGGTCCACGTCCTCGACGATCCGCCCGTCGCCGAGGCGGATCAGCCGGTCGCAGCGCGCGGCGACGGCCCGTTCGTGGGTGGCGAGCAGGATCGTCATGCCGTGCCGGTCGCGCAGGTCGAGCAGCAGGTCGAGGATCTGGGCGCCGGTGGTCGAGTCCAGGTTGCCGGTCGGCTCGTCGGCCAGCAGCAGCCGGGGCGCGCCCATCAGCGCGCGGGCGATCGCCACCCGCTGCTGCTGGCCGCCGGAGAGCTGGGCGGGCAGCGCCCGTTCCCGGCCGGCCAGCCCCACCGCCTCAAGCAGCTCACAGGCCCGCGTCGCGTGTCCGGCGCGGCCGCGCAGGGGCAGCACCGGCGCGATCACGTTGTCCAGCACGGTGAGCGCCGGCAGCAGGTGGTAGCGCTGGAAGACGAAGCCGACCCGCTGCCGGTACCGGGCCAGGGCGGCCCGGCGCAGCGCGGTCACCTCGACGTCGTCCACCGTGATGCTGCCCCGGTCGGCCTGCTCGATCGCGCCGATCAGGTGCAGCAGGGTGGACTTGCCGGAGCCGCTCGGCCCGGTCAGCGCCACCACCGACCCGGCGGCGATCTCCAGCGACACGTCGTCGACCGCGGTGAGTCGCTCGGCACCGGTGCGGAACTGCCGGACCAGCCCGGCCGTGCGGACCGTGCTACCCGTGGTCATGCCCATGATCACTCCTCTGCCAGAAGTCGAGCGGTGGGGAGGCGGCGCAGCAGCGCGGCCGGCACGAGCGCGGCCAGGCAGGTGACCAGCACCCCGGCCAGCGCGACGGTCGCTGCCACCAGCACCAGCGCCGCCGGCAGCTCACCGACCAGCCAGGCCGCCCCGGCCAGGCCCAGGCCCGCGCCGGTGAGCGCGCCGAGCGTGCCGAGGAGCAGGCCCTCGTATCCGATCAGGCGGCCCAGCGCGGCGTCGGTCCAGCCGGTCGCGCGCAGCGTCGACAGTTCGGCGGCCCGGTCGCGGATGTTGAGGTAGAGCACGTCGGCGACCGCTGCCGCGCCGAGCAGCACGGTCGCCACGGCCGCCAGGGCGTCCGCGCCGCGCACGCTCAGCGACACGGTGTCGCCGAGCAGACTGCCCACGATCGCACCCCGGAAGGCGTACGCGGCGGCGGCGACCAGGGTCAGCGCGGCCACCCCGATGGCCAGTGCGCCCGCGCCGAGCAGGGTGCGGCCAGGGGTGCGGACCAGATTCACCAGGGCCAGGCCGGGCAGGGTGCGCGGCCGGCGTACCCATCGGGCGGTGGCCACCGGCGGGCGCAGCGCGGCGGCCGGGTGGGCGCGTGCGGCCCGCAGCGCTGGCGCCAGGCCCGCGACCAGCGCCAGCAGCAGGGCCACCGGTACGGCGAGCAGCGCCTGCCGCCAGTCGACGCCGATGCCCAGCGCGGCGCCCAGGGGGAACGCCAGTCCAATCGCGAGCAGCCCGGCGGCCAGCCCCAGCGCGGCCACCTCGCCGAGGATCAGCGCCGCGATCCGGCGGGCCGGCCAGCCGAGGCAGGCGAGCACCGCCAGTTCGGGGCGGCGGTCCCGGACGGCGGCGGAGACCGCGTTGCCGAGGAACAGCACGCAGACCACCAGCACCAGCACGAAGAGCGCGGCGCTCTTGCGGTCCACGGCCTTGGTGATCGTGGAGGCGACCCCGAGCGCGGACCAGTTCTCGGTCAGCCGCAGCTCGGGGCGGCCGAACGAGCCGGCCGGCAGTTCCACGGTCTGCGGTGCCGGCGACGAGCCGAGGGTGATGTCGACGTCCAGGCCGGTCGCCTGGGCGATCCGCTCGGCGATCAGCCGGACCCGCTCGGCCGAGCGTTTGCTGTAACCGTCCACGTCGGCGACCCGTACCCGGATCGCGCTGATCGGGGCGGTGCGCTGTGGGCTGGTGCCGCCTTCCAGCAGCTTCGGCACGCTGGCCAGGTTGGTCAGCAGCAGCGGCGGAGCCGAGAGGTAGCCGGCGGGGTTGCCGCTCGGCTCCAGCGGCTGCCCGCCCAGCGCGGCGCGGCTGCGCGCGTCGGCGCCCGCCGCCACCGGCGGCTCGTACGTCTCCAGGGGCACCTTGCCCAGGTCGCTGAACCCGGTCAGCTTCTCCGGGTCGAACACGCCCACCGCCCGCCAGCGCCGGTTCGCGTTCGGATCTATCCGCAGGGCCAGCGGTTGTCCGGTACGTGAGCCGCGGTCGTCGGCCAGCCAGGGGCGGGGCAGCGGGTTGTTCGTGCCGTGAGCCCCGTACACGTGGGGCGCGACCGGTGGCTGGGCGGCGGCGCGCAGGCTGGCGTCGGGCGACCTTTCGTACCGCACGTCACCGGACTGCACCACGCGCTGCAGTTGGCCGACGCAGCATCCGGTGTCGGTGAGCCCGGCGGAGAGCGTGGCTCGGTGGCCCTCCGCCACGCTGGACCGGCGCTCGCCTGCCGGGATGCCGGCGGGTGCGCCGAGGGTCTTCTCCAGGTCCAGCGCGGGCACCCCGGCGGGGCTGACGCCCGGTAGCCGGGTCAGTCGGGCGGTCAGTGCCTCGTCGATGAAGGGGCGGGCGGTGAGCAGGACCGGCAGTTCCCGGTTGACGTAGCCGTCTCGGGTCTCGGTGACGGTGTCGTCGTCGCGGAGGGCTCGGCCCGCGGTCACCGCGTCGGAGAGGCCGACGAGGCTATGCTCAGCGGCCGGGTCCACGGCGGCCAGCAGAAACGGCACGGTCATGTCGTACGCCATCACGAGCCGGTCCGACGTGGTCGTGCTTTGGTAGCCGCCCCTCGGGACGCCGGGTGCGATTTCGAAGCGGCCGTCGGGCCGCAGCCGGACGACGTCAACCGACCAGTCCGCGCGTTCCGAGTAGGTCCCCCGTTCCCCGGTCAGCGCGAATGCCGGGTGGCACACGGGCAGTGACCGCCCGTCCGGCAGCACCTCCCGTGGGACGGGGCCGCACGGGAGGTCGTAGGGATAGGAGCGGCCGTCGGAGTACTGGGCCGATCGGCTGTCCACCGTGAGGCGGGGGTAGATGATCGGGTTCTTCGTGACGTACACGTAGCGGGCCTTGCCCGGCGCGGCGGAGAGGTCCCGTTCGGCGACGAAGGTCGGGTCGACCCGGATCACCTGGTGGGTCAGCGACCGGTCCACTGCGTCGGTCAGGTCCAGCGGGGTCGGCACGGCAGAGGTGGAGTAGCCGAGCATGGCGATGGGGGCGGCCACCTCGACCCCAGCGACCGCCTTGACCTGGTCGTACTGGGCGGTGGTGATGCCACCGTAGAGGCCGGAGAGGTAGTTGGGGCGGACCAGCCCGCGCTCGGCCTCCGGGGGCGTGCGTGTCCCCTTGGGACGGACCAGGATGTCGTACGCGGCCCGGGTGGTCCGTTCGACGGTGCCGGTCACCGCCAGGCGGGAGGTGGTGGTGGCGCCGGTCAGGACGACGAAACCGGTGGTGGCCACCAGTACGCCGGCCAGCAGCGCCACCGACCGTCCCGCACGGCCGCGCAGCTGTCGCCAGACGAAGTTGAGCATGTTGCGCCTCCCCGTGTGCTGAGGACACTCTGCGCGATACATTGTGACAATGCAAGACCCGTACGGGCCGGAGGTGCCCGGACCGGATTGGAGGAGACGGTGGCGATCCAGCACGCGGTTCTCGCCCTGCTCGCCCACGGCCCCAGCTACGGCTACGAGCTGAAGAGCGCCTTCGAGGCGGCCGTCGGCCCACAGTGGGGGCCGCTCAACATCGGTCACCTCTACCAGATCCTCGACCGCCTCTCCCGCGACGAGCTGGTGGTCGCCGAGCGGCAGGCCCAGCCGGTCAAACCCGACCGGGTCGTCTACGAGATCACTCCGGCCGGCCGCGCCGAGCTGGACCGCTGGCTCGCCGAGCCGAGCCCCCGCAGCGGCGGTTTCCGGGACGACTTCTTCCTCAAGGTCACCGCCGCGGCCCGCTCGGGGGCGGCGGAGACGGTCCGGACGGTGCTGGGCAACCAGCGCGGCCACCTCATGCGGGAGCTGCGCAACCTCGACGCGCTGCGGCGCGCGGCCGACGACCCGGTGGTCCGGCTGCTGCTCTCAGCCGCCAGCCGGCACGTCGAGGCTGACCTCGCCTTCGTCGACGACGCCGAGTCGGCCCTGCTCGCCGACGGTGGCGCCACGCTCGCCGAGCTGGCCGCCCACACCGCCGGGACGACGACGCACGACGCCCCCGGCCCGGCCCGCGCCGCCAGCTGACCGGCTCAGGACCCGGGGCGACGTACGCAGACAGGTGAGCACCGCCAGCACCATGCCTGGCCCGACCCGGCAATGGCCGGCCGATCCCCGTGCGCGGACCGGCCCGGGGCGCTGGACTGGACGTATGCGTATCCATCGCCTCGGCTCCTACAGCTGGCTGCTCGCCGCACCCCTGTTCCTGGCCGCGAACGTGATCACCGGCCTGGCCTGGCGGCATCCTCGGTTCAGCTGGGCCACCAACAACATCAGCGACCTGGGCAACGTGACCTGCGGCAGCTGGGGCACCAGTCGGCCACGCCCGGTCTGCTCGCCGTGGCACGGGGCGATGAACGCGGCCACGGTCCTCACGGGTGTGCTGCTCGCGCTCGGGGTGCTGCTCACCTGGTCGGCGCTCGGCCGCGGCGTGGCCACGACAGCCGCGCGCCTGCTGACGCTCGCGGCTGCGGCCGGGTACGTCCTGGCCGGGGCCTACCCGGCGGACGTGCACGAGAACAACCATGTCCTCGGTGCGGGGCTGATCTTCGTCCTGGGTAATGCCGGGATGATCGTGGCGTCGCTGGCCCGCCGGTCACCGGTCCTGCGCCCGGTGCGTCCGGTGAGCCTCGCGCTGGGTCTGATCGGCCTGGCCGGCACGGGCCTGTTCGTCGCGCAGGTCGACCTCGGCCTCGGGGTCGGCGGCATGGAGCGGGTGGCCGTCTTTCCGCTGCTCGCCTGGGCGGTCGTGCTGGCGGTGTGGCTCCTGCGCAGAGCACGGCGGCCAGAACCCGGCCACCGGCGCTAGGCGCGGGCGACCAGGTTCACGGCGAGTTTGCCATGATCGACCCATGTCGCCTGCCGTAGCCGAGTCGTGGAACATCATCGTGGGCTGGCTGGGCCGGCATGCCCCGCTCGAGTTGGCCCTGATCCGGCCACCGGCAGCCGAGGACGACATTCGCGACGTCGCACAGCGCGTGGGCACGGCTCTGCCGAACGATCTGGTCGCCTGGTGGCGGCGGGCGGACGGGCAGGCCGGCAAGGGCGCCCTGCTGCCGCCCTTCTACTCGCCATACTCGATTCGGAGAGCCCTGGACAGTCGCGATGTGTGGATGACGGCCTGGAACGGGGTGATGGAACAGGCGTCCGCGGACCAGTTCGCCGCATACGTAGCGCAGGAGAATCGGGCGCCAGCGGGCTCACCCTGCAAAGGCGCCTGGCTGCCGCGCTGGTTGCCGATTGCCGGCGACGGCGGTGGCAACGATCTCTTCGTCGACCTGCGGCCGGGTCCAGCCCACGGCTGCGTGCGACAGTTCCTCCGCGACGACGGCGCCAGTGACACCGCATGCTGGAGCAGTGTGGCGGCGATGCTCGCCGAGGTTGCCGACGCACTGACACAGGACAGCCCCGTTTCTGGAAGCCGGATCTGGGTCGACGACGACGGTGCGATGTCGTGGGACAGCGACAGAAGTCGCTGGTCCGGCGGCGGCAGCGCACCGGTGAACGTTGCGAGACTGCGCCAGCAGTATGCCGCCTTCGTAGCCGAGGTACGGTCGGCCGGCTTTGGTCCACCAACGGCCGGCTCATGGTCGGCCGAGTGGATCGCCGCGCACGTTGCGCGCAACACCGAACTGCTCATCGCCGCCACCGAGGCGGTGCTCGCTGACGACCCGGTCGGCCGCGAACAGCGGCGGGCCGCAGCGTGGGCCGCGCGGGACTGGACGCTGCACCGTGAGCTCATGGCTTCCGCGGAGCGAGCCGCCGCCAACATCCGCTACGACAACGCGGACGCAATGGACCCGAACACCCTTGATCGCTACGCCGCTGGCGGGCTCGCCACGCTCGCCGACCAGGTCGAGCAACTCGGTGTGCACCTTTGCGATCTGGTCGAGCCCCTCAATCGGGGCCGACCGTCCGCCCACGTCCGCATCATCGACGCGGGCATCACCATCCTCGACGAACGACAGGGCTGGCTGGGAGTGCTGAACGCCCTGTGGGCACGCCAACTGCCGCTCCGCACCCGCCAGCTGCGCGCACTACGCTGACCTCCGCTGCGAACCACGCGCCGATGCGGAATGAGCCGTGGGCTCAAGCCGCAAACCGATGTACCTGGAGTTGTCTGGACCTGCCCGGAATTCTCCGTCGGGCTTCCAGCCACGTCGGGCGTAGAACTCTCTCGCGCGCCTGTTCCGTTCCCAGACCTCGAGCATGCCGACAGGTAGCGAAGCCTCGTCCAGGTATCGCACGAAGGCTGCATGCAAGATGCTGCCGATGCCTTCGCCCCACCTGCTGGGGATGACGTGAATTTGATACAACTGGCCGGTCTTGCTGGCGTCCGCCTTCGGCGACAGCGGACGACCCATCGCGGCGATGCCAGCGACGCAACCGCCGGAGACGGCACAGAGAACCCTCTTGTGCGGTGATTCGATCGCCGCCGTCCATCCGGTCCGTTGTTCCTGCGCCGACGTGGGATTCACGATTGCCTCGGGAGCCAGCCCGCCGGCTCCGTAATACGCCACGCGTGCCTGGGTGTGTACGTCGATGATGCCGTCCAGGTCGACCAGGGTCGCTTCTCGTACTGAAATCGGGTCGCTCATGCCCGCAACCTCCCAGTGTCAGGTTGCCGCCGCATAACACCGGACGGCCACCTTCTGCTCCGCACTCCACTGCTGTTCAACGGTGGCCAGCAGTTGCCAGCCGAGCCGCTCGTACCAGGCTGCCGCCGCGGTGTCAGAAGCCACCACGTCGAGCACCGGATGCAAGCCGCGATCCCGTGCTTCTGCGACAGCCTGCGCCATCAGCAACACACCGATCCCGTGGCCGCGGGCCCACGGGGCGACGAACAGCCGGTTGACCACGGCGGTCGCGTCGATGCTCACCCCTGCACGAGCGCTCCACAGCCCAGGTGCCGCGTCTTCCACGTCGCTCCGGGCCAGGCCGATATGTCCGGCAACGCGACCGTCCAGCTCCGCCACCCACGAGGCGATGTGCGATGGCGGCGTGAGCCATGCCCCCGGGAGGTCGGGCCAGTTCACCGGATAGCCGTCGTGCTCATGGACCTCTGTCAGCACCCGCACACAGTCACCGAGGTCGCGGTCAGTCCGCTGTCGGACCCTCGGGGGTACGCCCGCCCCGGACCCGCTCTCGCTCGTCACTGGGGCATGGAAACACGGTCGAAGGGCCCGTGACCAGCGACTTTCGCAACAGACCCTAGCCTGCCGGGGTGCGGGACCGGGCGAGGACGTCACGCCAGGCCCTGACCGCCTCCGCCGCGCCGGTCACCGTCACCCCGGGACCGCCACCCGTTCTGAGGAAGTCGAGCAGCGCCGACGGCTCGCCGCTCATCTCCACCTCCGCCGAGCAGGGCGACGGTGCCGGTCGTACGTCCAGCCGGCCGGCCTCCACCACGAAGAGCACGGGCGCGTCGCCGGTGCGCACCAGGACGGTCAGCCCTTCCAACTGTGCCAGGTCGGTGCCGTCCAGGAGCAACGGCGCGGCCAACCGCAGCCAGTGGCTGCGGAAGGCGTCGTCCCCCTGCCCCGGGGACAGCAGCGGCGCGCCCCACTGTGCGAGCGCGTGGATGACCGGTTCCACCGCGCGGCCGCGATCCGTGAGCCGGTAGGCGGCCGCCGACGCCGGACGGGGCAGCCCGACCCGCTCGACCAGTCCGTCGCTCTCCAGCTGTCGAAGCCGCTCGGCGAGCAGGTTGGTGGCGATGCCGGGCAGGGCGTCGCGGAGGTCGGAGTAGCGGCTGTCCCGGATGAGCAGCTCGCGCAGGATCAGCATCGTCCACCGGTCGCCGAGCACGTCCACGGCGCGGGCGACGGGACAGAACTGGCCGTACGAGCGCATGGAACAATCCTAGCATCTGCTTTATTTTTTCAAGTAGACGCTTTAGTTTCTTTTCTATGGCTGATCCTTCGTCACGGCGATCGCCGTGGTTCCTGCTGGCGCTGCTCTGCCTGGCCGTGTTCACCATCAACGTGGACACCACGATCGTGAACGTGGCGCTGCCGGCGTTCGTCCGTGACCTGCGCACCGACACCCGCGAACTGCAGTGGATCGTCGACGCCTACAACCTGGCGTTCGCCGCCTTGGTGCTGGCCTTCGGCAGCCTGGGCGACCGCTTCGGCCGGCGCGGCATGCTGGTCGCCGGCCTGGTGCTGTTCGCGCTCGCCACCACGGCCGGGGCACTGGTCGACACGCCGGCCCAACTGATCGCGGTACGCGCGGTCATGGGCGTCGGCGCGGCCATGATCTATCCGACCACCCTGTCGATCCTCACCAACGTCTTCACCGAGCGCGGCCCGCGGGCCGTCGCCATCGGCATCTGGGGCGGAGTCACCGGGCTCGGCGTGGCGTTCGGCCCGATCGTGGGTGGCTGGCTGCTGACCCACTACTGGTGGGGCAGCGTCTTCCTCGCCATGGCCCCGCCGGCGGCGCTCGCCGCCGCACTGGCGGCCGCCACGCTGCCCACGTCCCGCGACCCGGCCACCCCGCCGCTCGACGTCCCCGGTCTCGGGTTGTCCAGCCTGGCGATCGGCGCGCTGGTATGGACCATCATCGAGGCACCGGACCAGGGCTGGACCTCTCCACGCTCGCTGGCCGGCTGGCTGCTGGCGGCACTCCTCGCCACCGCCCTCATCGTCCGGGAACGGCGGGTGGCCCACCCGATGATCGACGTACGGCTCTTCACCAACCTGCGGTTCAGTGCGGCCAGCGGCGCGGTGACGATCGCCTTCTTCAACCTGTTCGGCTTCATCTTCCTCGTCACCCAGTACTTCCAGTTTCTCCGGGCCTACTCGGCGTTCGAGACGGGGCTGCGGTTGACGCCGGTGGCGGTGTCCATCGCGGGCGGCTCGGTGCTCGGCACCAGGCTGGCCGTACGGATCGGCACGCGCCGGGTGGTGGCCGGAGGTCTTCTCCTGCTCGCCGTCGCCTACGCCTGGATCTCCACGCTGAGCACCACCACCGGCTACCCGGAGATCGCCGTGCAGATGGTGCTGCTCGGCGGCGGACTCGGGCTCACCAGCGCCCCGGCCACCGAGGCCATCATGGGTGTGGTCCCGGCGGCCAAGGCCGGCATCGGCTCGGCGGTCAACGACGCCACCCGGCAGGTCGGCGGCACGCTCGGCGTAGCGGTCATCGGCAGCGTCTTCGCGTCGCTGTACCACCACGGACTGGCCGGACTCGGCGGGGCGGTCCCCCCGTCGGCCGTCGGCGCGGCCCGTGACTCGGTCGGCGCGGCGCTGGCCACCGCCGCCGAGTTGGCGGCGGCCGGGCACACCGATCAGGCCGTCACCCTGGCCGCTGTCGCCAGCGCCGCCTTCTACGACGGTCTCCGGGCCGGCTGCCTCCTTGCTGCCGTGGTCTCCGGGCTTGCCGCGCTGGCGGTGCTCCGGCTGCTGCCCGACCACCCGGCGTCGTCGGCCGGAGAGCCACCGGTACCCGGCGACGCGGCCGGCGAGGTCGACCTGGCGCGTCGCGCAGGCGACCGCGCCGGTCTCGACCTGCCCACCCAGCAACCGAAATGATCCCGAAATTCACGGCCAGATCATCATCATGGGCGACTGGCCCGCCACCACGCTCTAGTCACGCACCCGCAGCCGCAGCACCTCGCCGTGGCCCACCAGCGTGCCCTTGTTGGCGAGGTAGATCGTGCCGTCGCCGGCGACTGCGACGCCGGTGGGCGTGACGAGGCCGGACCGGGCGAGTTCGGTGCGCGAGCCGTCGCGTTCGACCCGGATCAAGGCGCCCGTCGGGTCGCCGCTGAGCAGGCCGCTGGCGAAGATCTCGAGGACCAGCAGCCGGCCCTTACGGTCGAAGGCGATGTCGGCGATGTTGGTGAACCCGTCGGCGGCGACGGTGGGTGCCTGACCCGGCACCACGCGCCACACCTTCGCCCCGCCGACGGGGAACGGGAATCCGGTCAGCTGGCCGACGTAGAACGCGCCGTCCGGGCCGGTCGCCACGGTGGTGGGCACGAACTGCATCGGCAGGTCCGGCCCGCCGAACGGGTTCGGAGCGGGTGTCGTCGGGAAGACGGCGAGTGTGGAGATGCGGCCGTGACGGTCGAGCCGCAGCAGGTCGTTGCCGCCGGCGTCGGTCACCACGGCGCCGTCCCGGTACGGCAGCAGGCCGTACGGATTGCTGTCCGGCCCGCTGCCGGGCTGGTCGCCGTCCGGGTTGTTCGCCGCCTCGTATCCGGCCAGGTCGGCGAAGGCTCGGGCGCCCGCGGGCCCGAGCCGCACGGTCTGGCCGATGAGCACCCCGGCGGGACCCAGCTGAGCCCGACGCGCCGGGTCCGTGCCCAGGCCGATCGTGACGAGTGGCCCGGCGGCGGTCAGCGCGATGTCGTGCGGGCCGAGCACCTCGGACTGGTTCGTGGTGCCCAGCGACGGGAGCCCGGTGACGACCCGCTTCTGGTCGTGCCCCTGGATCGCGGTGATCGCGCCCGTGGCGCCGAGGCAGAAGGTCTGGTCCTGGCCGCCGACGATGCACGGCCCCTGGCCGCCTCTGCCGGCCTCGGCCACGAGCACCACACCCCGGGGCGTGACCGCCAACCCCCGGGGATTGTCGAGCCCGGTGGCGACGACCGTCAGGCCGTCGGCGCCGGGCTTGCCTGCGGCCGCCGTCGCCGCGGCGGGTGCCGACGCGATGACGAGCCCGGCGACCGCGACCACAGCGCTGGCGGACCGTGCGAGTCTCACCATTCGTCTCTCCTCCTGGCTTCCCTGCCGACCCTGGCATGGGCTCTAACGGTCGACGCCGCCATCCGGTTCCGGTTCCGCGCCCGGGCGCTGCCAGGCCTGCCGGTGGGCGGGGGGACCGCCGGGTTCGCCGGATTCGCAGGCCGGTCGGGCTCGGCTCAGGGCTGTGCAGGTGAGCCGAAGCGCCAGAACCAGCCAGGCTAAAGCACGCTCCGGCCTAACCCGCCCTCCCGCGCCGGCCTCCGCCGCACCGAGGCGAACGCGAGACCACTACATATTTCGATTGATCGAGATTATGCTCGGGTCAGTTCCGACGCGATCACAACGGAGGTGCCCGTGAGGAAGATGACCATCCGCCGCCAGAGCACGCTACGCCTGCTGTCCGGTGCCCGGCGGCTCTGGATCGAGTGGTGCTGGTAGCAGCCGGCACGGCGGGCGCCCCCGGGCGCCCGCCCCTGCGGCGATCGACCCGCCCGTGACGGGCGACCTCGGCCGCTACGACTGCCACCGCGACCACGGACCGTACGCCGGGGTCGCGTCCTTCCTCGCTCGGATCGCCACCGACCGTCCCCGCCTCGCGTCCCGGCACAGGGTCGAGTTGTACGCCATCGCACCCCGGCTCGCCCCTGCCGCCCGGCGGGCCGCCGAGGAGGAGCCGATCCGCTTCCATCCCGCCCGGCGTACCGCGTACCTGGCCTACGGCGCGGCGGAGTTCGTGGCGGCCTGGGCGGGTTCGCTGCGGCGCCCGGTCACCGTGCGCTTCGACCACGTCGACGACGCCGACGAGACCACCCGCGAGCTGCTGAACACCCTGGCCCGGCGACTCGGGCCGTCCCCGCTGCGGCTGGACCTGCGCGGCGGAGGCAGCCGCGAGCCGGCGGCGGCCGACCCCACGCCGGAGACGATCCGGATCGCCCTGGGCGACAGCCTCGCCCGCGGCTTCTACCACCACGCGGCCCGTACCGCCCGGCGCGGGCGGGCCGCCGTGACCCCGGACGGCGACCTGCGGCACTGGTGGGCGTTCACCACCGGCCTGGCCACCGCCCTGGCGGCGCTGGACCGCGCCACCGAAGCGCTCGACCTCTACCACGAGGCGCGGGCGGCCACCGACGACCCGAAGATCACCATGTCGGCCGCGTACGCCACCGCCATGCTGTACACCCGGCACCTGCCGGCGGCCGACCAGGACCCGGCGCAGGCGCGGCACTGGCTGGCACGGGCGCTCCACCTCGCCGCCAAGCTGGACGACCCGCGGCAGCGGGTGCTGTCCACCGTCTTCTACGAGCAGGGCCTGGCGCTGCTGGACAGCCGGGCGGGCGAGCCGGGCCGCGCCCTGCGACTGATCGACGACGGGCTGGCCCGGCTGTCGGCGGTGCTCGCTCCCGGCGAGCGCCCGCAGGACCTGGCCCGGCTACGCCACAACCGGGCGCAGGTGCACCTGGCCCTGGGGGACCCGGCGCAGGCCCTGGCCGACCTCGACACCGTGATCGCCCACGATCCGGACAACTGCGAGTACTACGTGGACCGCGCCGCTCTGCATCGGGCGGCCGGCCGTTCGACGGCCGCGATCAGGGACTACGGCAGCGCGATCCGGCTGGGTCCGCACCTGCCGGAGGCGTACTACAACCGGGCCGTGCTCCAGCAGGAGCGGGGCCGCCTCGAACGGGCGCGTGCGGACCTGGATCGGGTGCTCGCCATCGACCCGGGGCACCTCGACGCCCGGATCGCCCTGGTCAACCTGCACGTGGAACGCGGCGGTCTGGACGCGGCCGAGGCGAGCGCGCGGGCCGGGCTGGCGCTCGCCCCGCAGGAGCCAGCGTTGCTGTGCACCCTCGGGCTGATCCGCTCGGAGCGCGGCAGCCTCGCCGAGGCCGACGAGCTGCTCACCCGTGCCCTGGCCGGCGAGCCGGGGCTGGTCGAGGCGTGGACGAACCGGGCCGCCGTGCGGTTCGACCGCGGGGACGTGGCCGCCGCCGTGGCGGATCTGGATCGGGCGGTGGCGCTGTCCGCGGCGCCCGTGCCCCGCTACAACCGGGGTACGGCGCTGATGCGGCTGGGACGGTGGGACGAGGCGGCCCGCGACTTCACCGCCGCGCTCGCCCAGCCCGGCCTCGACCGGGCGCTGCGCCGCGACCTGCGTGCCGAACTTTCCCGCTGCCGCCGCGCCATGGCCCGCTGACCGCCCGGCGGCCTGCAGCCGAGCGGTTCAGGCGGGTCTCCGGCCCCAAGCCGAGATCATGGGCGAGGTGGCGAGGTCGAGGAGCCCGGTCGCGATGTTGTTCAGATGCTGGTCGATCTCCTCGTCCGTGGCCAAGCCGGCAGCGATCAGCCGGTCGCGGATCTGCCGCACGGTGGCCTGTTCCAGCAGGGCGCAGGCGGGACCGCCGACCGGGAAGAAGGCGTCGGCTTCGACGTCGACCAGTCCCGCCTCGCGCAGCAACCGCGGTAGCGTGCGCCCGTAGGACAGGTCGACGCCCCGCTGGGCCATCAGCGTACGGAAGTCCCGCTTGAGTTTGTTGGCCAGCCGCTGGGCCGGACCTGACTCGTCCGGGCAGACCAGCGGCTGCATCATCGGGTCGGCCTCCTCCAGCAGCAACCAGCCGCCGGGCCGTAGCGCCGAGACCATGGCGGCGAGCGCCGCGGCGCGCTGCGGAACGTGTACGAGGACCAGGCGCGCGTGCACCAGGTCGAATCCATCCCCCGGCGGTGGATCGGCGCCGACGTCGTGGCAGCGGACCTCGTAGTCGGCGTCCGGGGCCATCCACGAGACGTCGAGGTCGGTGGCGAGCACGTGCCCCGTCGGTCCGACGCGCTCGGCGAGCCAGGACGGCACGCTCGGGCCTCCCGCGCCGACCTCCCAGCATCGCCAGCCGGGTGCGACGCCGAGCGCGTCGATGTGTCGAAAGGTGGACGGGTTGAACAGCGTCGCCAGGGCGTCAAAGCGGACACCCGCCTCCGCCTGCTGATTGTCGAGCAGGTAACCGCCATCGTCAGCCACGATCGCATCATCTCAACCGCTGATGGCCGCGCCCATCTCGGCCGCGCCGGGGTGGCTTGCCCGAGCAGCGGAGCGTGGCGCTGGTGGACAGGTTCGACGGCTGGATGCCCCGGTCGGTTCAAGCCCGCGGGGCCCGTCGTTACGCGGTCAGTTCCACAGCTGGAAGAGGTCGCTGCCGGAGCAGGCCCACTGGATGATGTTGCCGTTCTGGCCGACGGTCGACGCGTCGGCGTCCAGGCAGGTCCCGGAACCGACGTTGTGCAGTCCGGCGTTGGCGTCGCCGTTGGTGTTGAGCTGCCCGCTGCCCGAGAACCACCACCGCTGGTAGGAATCGCCTGTGGTGTCGCAGGCCCACTGGGCGATCCGGCCGCCGTTGCGTACGTCGGACGAGATGGCGTCCAGGCACGTGCCGGCTCCGACGTTCTGGAGCACCGGGTTGTAGTTGTTCGCCCCGACCACCACGCGCCACTGCTGGTAGGTGTCGCTGCTGTTGCAGGGCCACTGGGCGATCCGGCCGCCGTTGCGCACGTCCGACGAGATGGCGTCCAGGCAGGTACCGGCGCCCCGGTTCTTCAGCTGGAACGAGAACCCGGAAATGGCGCTGCGCGCCGTGTCCAGGTAGTTCCGCCAGGCCCCGTTGTTGTACGTCGACCACGGGGACCAGTTGCTGCCGTGGTTGGAGATGTTCCACGCCGCGTTGGCGTTGCACTGCACCTGGTAGGCGCAGGCGTCACTGACCTCGGGGTGCCAGTAGTTGTTGATCTGCCACAGGCCCCGGTCGATCGAGCCCGGGTTCTGGCCCGTCGCCGACGGGTTGCAGCCTGACTCGGCCATGGCGACCGCCACGGCGACCACGATCTGCCGGACGTTGCCCGCGGAGGTGCTGACGTTCGCGGTGTACGAGAAGCCGGCCTTGGCGGCCACCTTGGCGCAGACCGTGGCGGCGGCGGAGGCCGTCGCGGTCATCGTGTCCGTGGGCACACCAGCTCCCGCGTTCAGCGATGCCGGCACCTGTCCGGCGGTACCGGCGGTTCCGCCGGCCGAGGCCGACGCCGCGCCGAGCGGAACCATCAACACGGCGGCCAGCGCCGCGGCCAACACTCGCGCCGGCCGAATCCGGCCGGCGCCCCGCCACCGCGGGAACCTTCTGCTTACGGGCTCGGATCGCACACCTGCCTCCTAAGGACGAGGGCTCTTCACCGGGACTCCTACGGCCCCCTGCGCACTCCGAATGCGAGCAGCTACTTATGATAGATCTAAATACCTAGATGCAGTGACTACGGATCGAGTTTCCGGACCACTTCGGTGGCGACGTCCTGGCCGAAGCCGGGGCCTGGCATGATCGCGACGATTGACGGAGCCGTGCGGTGGCCTTCTCGACATCTGCACCATGACGGCCTGCTCGTACCGAATTTAGGGTCATGCCACGTGCACTCTTCGGCCGCGCGGTTCCCAACCTGCGCTGAGGGTCGCCGAGGGAGAATGCCAAGGGAGAATGTGGTGAAGACGAAACCCCTCGTGGCGGGTGCGGTCGCGCTGGCAACGGCTGTGGTGGTGCAGCTGTCCGGAGCCGGTGCAGCATTCGCCGACGAGCCGCCAGGCTCCAGTCCGTCCGACAATTCCGCCCATGGAGGTCCGGCCCTCGAGGACGTCCACAACGTCCCGACCACCGCCGTCGCGGGCAACGTCACGTTCATCGACAACGTCAGGGGAGTCAGCGGCTACTCGGCGCTGAACTTCATCAACTACGACAAGTACGGCTACGACTTCATGTTCGCCAACGGCACCGGCGGCCTCGCCGTCTGGTCGCTGAAGGACCCCGAGCACCCGGCCCTGGTCTCGAAGATCACGGCGGCCGAGCTGCGCCTGCCGGGGGACACCCAGGATCGGTTCTGGGAAGGCGAGAACATGACCGTCGACCCGAAGCGCAAGCTGGTCTTCCTCATCCGGGACCCGCGCGGCTTCGGCGGCACCGTCAAGACCGGCCAGTCCGGCGTCTACATCGTCGATGTCAAGAATCCGTGGAAGCCGGAAGTCCTTCCCTTCCACCCGATTCCGGCCGGGCACACGGCCACCTGCATCAACGACTGTAAGTACCTGTGGTCGGTCGGTCCGGCCAACACCGGAACGCCCGGCCAGGACCCCTCCTGGAACGGCGTGCCGGTGCGGGTGACCGACATCCACGACATCAAGCACCCGTACACCTTCGACCGGGCGGTCGATCTCGGCCGGCACGACGGGGTCACCGACTACGTGCACAGCGTTGACGTCGACAAGGACGGCATCGCCTGGGTCTCCGGTGAGGGTGGCGTACGCGGCTACTGGACCGAGGGCAACCACTACGACCCGGTGCTGAAGCGCAAGCGCGTCGCCACCGCGTACGACCCGGTGCCGTACGCGGGCGGGACCGTCGTTGCCACCAACCCGGCGGGCACCGACTTCTTCGACTTCTTCGACCACAACGCCTACCACAACACGGAGAAGGTCGGCGACTTCGAGAAGGGCGAGCTGCTCTACATCACCAACGAGAACATCAAGACCTGCTCCCAGGCGGGCGAGTTCAAGATCGCCTCGTTGAAGGGCAGCTACGACGGTGAGGGCTGGCGTTCCACGCCGGAGAAGCCGTTCCGGCTGGAACTGATCAGCCACTGGTCGCCGTGGGGCAAGGAGGGGTCGGCCACCACCGGTAGCTGCTCCGCGCACTGGTTCACGGTGAACGGCAACATTGTGGCGCAGGGGTGGTACGGGCAGGGCACCCGCTTCATCGACGTGTCGGACCCGAGGAACCCGACCCAGGTCGGCTACTTCCGCGTACCGGCGGGGCCGGGCGTGACCGGCGGTTCGGCGTCGGCCGTCTACTGGCACAACGGGCTGGTCTACGTCGCGGACTACAACCGGGGTGTCGACGTCCTGCGGTTCGACGGCAAGCTGGCCGGCGAGCCGGACAAGAAGATCTGCTGGAACTCGTGCGACAAGTAACCGTCTGAGTGAAAGTACCGGCCCGAGCGTGGCAACCGCTGCGCCCGGGCCGGCTTTCGGTGGTGACGGACATGGAGGTGGACGATGCGACGCAGAGGTGCCGCGCGCGTGGTCGCGCTGGGCACGACCGCGCTGGTGGTGAGCGGTCTGCTCGCCGGGTGCTCTGCCTCCGACGACGGGGGAGCCCCGAAGCCGCGGGGCGAGATCACGTTCGGGGTGCTGGCCCCGCTTTCCGGGGACATGGCCGAGCGTGGGCGGGATCTCGTCGACGGGGCGCAGATGGCTGCCGCCGAGATCAACGAACACGGCGGGGTTCTGGGGCGGCAGGTGA
The DNA here is from genome assembly GCF_040634005.1 of Micromonospora sp. NPDC007271. Lineage (NCBI taxonomy): Bacteria > Bacillati > Actinomycetota > Actinomycetes > Micromonosporales > Micromonosporaceae > Micromonospora > Micromonospora sp. NPDC007271. Next base: position 3,851 of record NZ_JBEYER010000047.1, on the reverse strand, counting down.
GGCTGGCCGTCGAGGACGGCGGCTGCGCGCCGGCGACCGGCGCGCAGGCGGCGACGGGGCTGGCCGCCAAGAGCGTCGCGGGGGTGATCGGCGGGATGTGTGAGGACGCGGCGGTGGCGGCGGCGAAGGCCCTGGCCGCCGGTGGCACGCCGTTCCTGGTCTCCTCCGCACGCGCCGACCGGCTGCTCGAGGCCGGGTCGGCGTCGGTGTTCCCGATGCAGGGCACGGTCTACCAGGAGGCGCTGGCGGCGGTGCACTGGATGGGCTACCGAAGCCCGCAGCACGTGGCGGTGCTCGGTGACGGCTCGCCGGCCTCGCAGCGGCTGTCGGGCCTGGTGACCGACCGGGTCAAGGCCGACGGCCTGGCGGTGAGCACGCGCAGCGCCGCAGCGAAGGATCCCGATCTCGCCGGCCTCGCCAGGACCGTCACCGGCGCCAAGGCGGACTTCGTCTACTGGACCGGGGCGGCGGAACCGGGTGGACGGCTGGTGCGCGCACTGCGTCAGGCCGGCTACACCGGCTATCTCATGGCCTCCTCCGAGTCCGACAGCCCGGAGTTTCTGCAGGCGGCGGGCGAGGCGGCCGAAGATGCCTACCTCACCACGGCCGCGGGACCAACCCTTCTCCCGACGGCGGCAGAATGGGCTGAGCGCTTCACGGACCGCTATCGACGGCACCCGGGCCGTGACGCGATGCAGGCCTACGACGCGCTCCGCGCGCTGGCGCAGGCGGTGCGCCAGGCGGGGGACACGGATCCCTCGAAGGTCGTCGACAACCTCCCGCGGCTCCAAGACTTCACCACGTTCACCGGGACGCTCCGCTTCGCCGCCGATCACTCCCTGATGTACGACAACTACGTCATCGCCCAGGTCAAGGGCGGCAGGTTCACCCTGGCCAGCAAGCTGCGCACGGATTAGCTCGGATGACACCCAGTAGACACTCCGCCGGCCGTCGTTGGGCCTGGCTGGTCACCCGGCTGGCGGTGGTCGCGCTCCTCGCGGCCGGCGGCCTGGTCACGGACTTCCTGTCCGCCGCGACCACGCATCCGGCGTACGCGCACGCCTACCTCCTGGAGACCTCGCCGGTCGATGGCGCGGTGTTCGCCTCGCCCCCGGCGGAGGTCCGGCTGCGCTTCAGCGAGGCGGTGAGTTTCAACGAGCGGTCGATTCAGCTGCTCGATGTGACCGCGAAGAAGGTGGCGATCGGCACCCCTGGTCACGTGGACGGCAAAGCCAACACGGCACGGGTGAGCCTGCCCACGGACCTGGCCGAGGGAACCTACGTCGTGGCCTGGCGGGTCACGTCTGCTGATTCGCACGTGGTGTCGGGTGCGTTCAGCTTCAGTGTCGGCCACCCGAGTTCGCTGGCCGCCCCCGCCGGGCAGGACGCCGACCCTGCCGTCCCGGTCGTCGACGCGGTCGGCCGCGCCCTGGCCTTTCTCGGTGCGGCCGTCGCCCTCGGTGGCGCGCTGTTCGTAGCCGTACTCTGGCCCGCCGGCCGCACCGACCGCCGTGGCCGGCGCATCGTGTGGTCAGGATTCGCCGCGCTGGCCGCCGGCACCGTGGTGGTCCTGCTCGTGCAGGGGCCGAACGCCGCCGGCACGTCGCTGGCCGGAGTGTTCGACCCCGACCTGCTCGGCGCGGCGCTGTCCACGCGGTTGGGTCACGCGCTGCTGGCGCGGCTGGTGATCGTGCTCGCACTCGGCGTGGCCTTCGGGATCGCCGTGCATTCCTCCGCTCCCTCTGCAGGGTCGGCCGGTGTCGTAGCGGCCAGCAGCACCACCCACCGGGTCATCCTGCCCGCGGTCGCCGGGGTCGGCGCCGTCGCCCTGACGTTGACCTGGACGTTGGCGGATCACGCACAGACCGGCGTGCAGACCTGGCTGGCCGTGCCGGCAGCCAGCCTGCACCTGCTCGCCATGGCCCTGTGGCTGGGCGGTCTGATCACGCTCGTGGCCTGCGTGCTCATCCCGGCCGGGAGGCGGGATGGCACCCATGTCATCTCCCTGGCGCCGGTGCTGCCGAGGTTCTCCCGGCTTGCGCAGATCTGCTTCGCGGTGATCGCGGCCACCGGGGCGTATCTGGCCTGGCGGCAGGTGGGGTCGTGGGCCGCTCTCGGCGCGACCGCCTTCGGGTGGCTGCTTCTCGGCAAGCTCGCCGCCGTCCTGGCCGTGGTGGGTCTCGCCGCCGGAGCGCGGCGGTTCGTGCGCCGGCGCAGCCGCGACCCCCTCGGCCTCGACGCCGCCCCTTCCGCCGCGGTGCGCCGGCTGCGCCGCTCGGTCGCGGGCGAGGTCGTGCTCGGGGTCGCCGTCGTGTCGATCACGGCCGTCCTGGTCAACACCGCCCCGGCCCGCACCAGCTACGCACCGCCCGTACACACCACCGTCCCCATTCCCGCCGCCGCCGCGGAACGAGCCGGCGCGGCCACCGGGCTGCGGGGCGCCTCGGTCGAGGTGACGATCGAGCCGGCGAGGTCGGGAAGCAACGTGGCCGACATCTACCTCACCGGGCGGGACGGCTCCCTCATTGCGGTGCCCGAGATCACCGGCGAGCTGGAATCACCCAACCGCGAGGTCCCAGCGCTGCCCGTCAAGGTCACCGCGGCCGAACCCGGCCACTACGTGGCGAACTCGATGTCCATCCCGTTCCCCGGGGCGTGGGTGCTGCGGCTGGACATCCGAGTCTCCGACTTCGACGAGACACCCGTGCGCGTCCAGTTCACGGCACGCTGAAAGGTTGGTGACACACATGCGAGGCGCTGACCAGGAGGCGTCCCGGAGCCGGTCGACCGCGGTCGCCGCCGGCCTGCTCGCCCTCGGCGTCCTGGCAGGCTGCTCCAGCGGGGCTCCCGAGCCCCTGACCAAGCCGCCCTACACCGTGGACTCCGTCCGGTTCGGCCTCGTCAAACCCAGCGACCTGGGCGACGGCGCGACCGAGATCAAGGACAACGGCCACTCCTCGCACGTCATCTACACGCCCCCGAACAGCATCCCGACCTGCCCCTACATCCAGCGCTCGGAGGACGTCGAGGTCGACGTGGAGCCGGCGATCGAACCGGTGGGTGGCAATCCGACCGGGCGATCCATCGTCGCACCAGAGCTCGTGGGGCCGTCGTCACTTCCGGTCGTCACACAGGGCGCGGTGGTCTTCCAGAGCGCCTCGCTCGCCGACACCACGATGGACACCGTCGTGGCCGAGTCCGCCAAGTGCCCGGCAACGTTCAGCGTGCTCGGTGGGCCGCCGTCCGTCGTCGGCGACTACAAGGTGGGCAGCCGCCCGATCGAGATAGCCGGCTGGAAAGGGTTCGCCCAGCATCTCGTGCACACCTCGCCCCCGGAGGTGAACCCGGACACCTACGACGATCTGGTCACCGTCGTGGTGCACAAGGCGAACGCCATCGTCTACGTCGGCTACGCGCAGATCAAGTCCGTGGGCCAGCGCGCCGACTCCGACGAAAAGGTCAAGGCGTTGATGAAGACCACGCTGGCCCGCCTGGGCTAGCACCAACCAGCTGTCGGAAGTGGAGGAAGGGTGAGAGTCATACCCGGTGGAAGAAGGGGGAGGGGTAGAGCCCTCCGGAGAGGCATGGCCGCGCTTGTGACGGCGGCCGCGCTGCAGATCTCGAGTGTCGGCGCGGCCTACGCGGACCCGGTCGGTCCGGTCCGTCCCGGCACGGTCGGGTCGGCCCAGGCCGAGGCGATCAGCCTCCAGAATCAGGCGGACGCGGCCGCGAAGGACGCCGCCAGGGCAGCCGCCCGCTTGGACGCGGCGAAGGCCAGGGCGGAGGAGGCGGCACAAGCGACCAGATGTACCCGACGATCAGCGGGCTGATCAGGTACGGCAGCGAGAAGA